>WRCX01000001.1 GCA_009783705.1 Candidatus Bathycorpusculum hydrogenotrophicum
GAAGCTGTTGGCTGTGTCGGTTGGGCAGGTGGTTTTGAGAACTGTTATGGATCCTGTTTGGGGTGCTTGTTCTGTGTTTTGATAGAGTATGGATATAGTTTCTCCCTGATCTAGATTGATAAAGACGGTGCGTGTTGCTAAATCGACATATGAGTTGTTGGTGGGGTCGTTTATGATTATGTTGGTTAGGTCCCAGCCTGCTTGTGCAATCTCAGTAACCGTATAACTACCAGGTGCTAGATTGCCGCTGTTCCAAGTCGTGCCATCAGTTAAGCTAAAGCTTCCTGGCGGTGCAGAGGTGACGAAGTTAAAGGCTGTTGAGGCGCTACTGGGGTTGGTTAGTTTAGTGACGCTAAAAGAACCTTCGGGGGGTGCTGCTCGCCAGTTTGCTGTTACGATGACGTTGTTTGGGGGCATGGTAAAGGTTGCGGTTGGAGTATTGGGTAGGGTGATGCCGCCTTGGTTAACGGTCCAGCCGGTAAAGATGTAGCCGGGTCGGGTTCCAGCATTTATGGTGACGGTGTCACCTTCTTGGTAGCTTCCTGCACCGGTTATTTGGGCGTAGCTGTCGATTACGGTTACGTTGTAGAGTATAAAGCGTGTACCGTTTTTGTAGCTTATGTCATAGTTGTTGTATCCTTGGGTGAAGGGGACAGTCCAGACTACGTTGGCGCCTATTTGTGCGTGATATAGTGCATCATCTATGGGGTTTCGGTTGTATGCTACTGAGGCACGGTTATTTGCAAATACCATACCGTTATAGACAAAGAGATGGTTTAGGTTTGCATAGGCTACCCAGATACCACCGCCATCGTTTGAGGCAATGTTACCTGAGATTGTGCCGCTAAATAACTCCACAACACCTTGATTGATGTATATACCACCACCGTCTATGGCCATATTGTTAGAAATTGTGCCGCCAAACATGGTAAAAATGTCATAAGAAAGGGTAGCGATGTATATGCCTCCGCCCTGGTTAGCGGTATTGTTGGAAATTGCGCCGCCAGTCATCGTAAGAGAACCCAAGTTTCCTACGCCTCCGCCCCAGTAGGCTTTGTTAGTAGAAATTTCGCCGCCAGATATTGTGAAAACGCCTAATCTGCTGTTGTATACGCCACCGCCATCAGTGGCTGTGTTATTAGATATTTTGCCGCCAGACAAACGGAAATCGTCACTGTTGTATACGCCGCCACCAAGAGAGGTCGCTGTGTTGTTAGAAATTGTGCCGCCAATTACAGTAAGGCTGCCCTCGTTGTATATACCGCCGCCTTCGTTGGCTGTGTTGTTGAAAACTAAACCGCCCGATATGGTAATGTTGCTATACAATCCGACGTATGGGTATGTCACGTAGTTGAATATGCCACCGCCAATATTGTCCGCTTTGTTGCCAGAGATTTCGCCGCCAGTCATCGTAAAGATGCCAAATGAGTTTTCTACTCCAGCGCCAAGGTTAGTCACGGTGTTACTCGAAATTTTGCCGCCTGACATTGTAAAGTTGCCGACGTTGCCTACGCCGCCGCTACGGTAAGCTGTGTTGCCAGAGATTTCGCCGCCATACATTGTAAAGTTGCCGCTGTTATAGACGCCGCCATCAGAGATAGTTGCGGTGTTGTCTAAAATTTTGCCGCCGGTCATAATGAATGTGCCATAGTTGTTTACGCCAGCGCCATAGTTGGTATATGTGTTGCCAGAGATTTCGCCGCCAGATAAGATCAGTGTGCCGCCTAGCGAAACACCTACGCCGCGGCCGGTAGAGCCGCTTGTATGAGTTACGGTAATGCCTGCTAGATCTAAAATGGCTCCATCGTTAACAGTTATGGTGAATGCTCCGGGTGCACCAATCAGTCTAAAATTACCTGCACCACTACTTGTTAATGTGATTGCTTTGCCTGTATCAATGGTGAGTGGAGCGCCTGTGAGGTGGATATCTGCGGTTAGTTCAATAATGGTAGGTCCTACAGCATTATTGATAGCGTTTCTAAGTTCGGTTTCAGTTGATACGGGGACTGCTGCCGCTGTTAGTATACCAGCAGATAGAGCAGAAAACATCAACACAAAAATCAGAGAGAAAACAAAAAAATCTCTGCGTGAATGATGCCTAGATTTAGTTTTAAAATTTGGTTTAAAATTTTTTCTCATAAAAAAACTCCTTCTAAAAAGCAATGCTAAAACGTAGATGCTAACGTGTATACGTCAACAGATATAGCGTTAAAACATGCATAATTTTAGCAGTTAATCGCGTATATATGCGTTCTGTTTATTGATACTATAGGAAACAAGAGTTCATCCTTTGAGAATCATCTGACACGTTACCAATAACCGTTTGGACGCTAATTTGCTAAATCCTAAACGACCTGCATCAGAGTTGAGCCGCCACAATACAAACCATCCCCAACCACTACACTAGCATACATGCAACTAAGGGTTAAATAAAAAAACAAAAGGGATACTCCGATAAAAAACCAATTAAAGAAACACAGATAGCTAAACAGAGCAAGCCTCAAAGACGGCTCATCTAACTTTAGATAACACGGATTTTTATCGAAAACCCTTAAAGCTATAGCGGCCTAACTGTTGAGTCCCGCAAAGCAATAAGAGATGTATAGAGGGACAAGGGTTTGATAACTAACAAAATCAACACAATGGATTTCTGCTACAAGAATTCCATGGTAAGAATTGTGGCAAATCGCAATTGCCCCGAAATCAAACTAGCAGGCTTAACTGTGGGTCCCTTTGATGAAGGAAATGAATATGAAGTTTACTTTTGGGTAGCTAAAGAATTAACCACTTTGGGTATGGCACATTTTCGTGAAGATGACATCTTAGATGTCACAAAACTGTTCAAGATGCAGTGGAAAGAAGGCGTACAAATTCCCGGACAAATCAGTGAACTGCCCGGCGATTTTTATCCAAAACTGCGCAGATTTCTACAGGATCTAAAAGAACAAGCAACCCAAGCGCAACAATCTGAGAAATTTCATGAATACGACCGCGTCAAACATCTAGCCCGTGACATCACCAACTCACGGCTAAAAAAAATTATCGCCCTCGCCGCAGCCCCCGGACAGGGTGAACAAGTCCTCAAAAAATTAACCACCGAAGAAAAACTCATCTATGATCAACTGGTAAAAATAATCGCTGAATGGAAAACTAAAATCTTGGAACCCGGAGCAGATATGTAGATGACGATTGAAATAAGTGATGCACAACAACGCTTCCAAGAATTTTTTAAGAAAGAAAAGTATAGACAGAGAATCGCTCAACTATCCATCAGCGGCAAAAACTCATTAGCTATTGACTTTGAAGAACTCTATGGCTTTGATCAAGCACTCGCTGAGCAACTCTTAGCCAAACCCGAAATATATCTTAAAAATGCTGCTGACGGCGCCAAGGAGCAACTCCGCATTGAAGATGTGGAGTATGCTGAAAAAGTCGAAAAACTCATTGTACGTGTTGTAAAGCTACTGGGCAAAGAGCAACTCCGCAGACTTGGTTCAAAAAACATGAGTAAAATGGTTATGGTTGAAGGAATCGTCGTCCGTGCTACACCCGTACGCCCTATGGTACAAGTTGCCGCATTCAAATGCAAACGCTGTGGAACGATGAACTATATTGAGCAAACTGGACAGTTCCTCAAAGCCCCCGGCCTTTGTTTAGCAATTGACTGCGAAAAAGACGGCCCCTTTGAATTTAGTCAAGAAGATTCCACATTTATCGACTCGCAAGATCTGCGACTACAAGAAAAACCTGAAGATCTCCCCCCAGGACAGTTACCGCGAGTACTGGCCTGCAAACTCATCGGAGATGAAATTGTTGATGTTGCAAGACCAGGGGATCATGTTTCAATAGTGGGTATTGTGCGAGCATTTGCACCCTCGCTTATGGGGATGGGAAAACTCCGCACGTTTATCCTCCAGCTCGATGCAAACTCTACAGAGGTCTTGGGTAAAGAACCAGAAACTTCTCCACCTACACCTGAGGAAGAAGCTCAAATTCGCGAGCTATCCAAAGATCCATATGTGCATAAAAAAATCATTAGCTCCATTGCACCCTCCATCTTTGGAAACGAGCACCTAAAAGAAGCGGTTATGTATTTGATCTTTGGCGGAGTCTCTAGAAGCCTTCCAGATGTCAACATAAGAGGCGAAATAAACGCCCTTATCATTGGAGATCCAGGCACTGCCAAAAGCCAGATGTTGCAATATGTCTCGCGTTTAGCGCCAAGAGGGCTCTATACATCAGGCAGAGGCACCACCGCCGCTGGATTAACTGCGGCTGTTGTACGCGAGAAAGGCGGAAGCATGTCACTTGAAGCAGGCGCATTGGTATTAGCTGACAAGGGAATTGCCTGTATTGACGAAATGGACAAGATGCGGCCTGAAGACCGTGTTGCCATTCACGAAGCCATGGAACAACACACCGTTTCAGTCGCAAAAGGAGGTATTGTCGCTACCCTAAACGCTCGAACTGCGGTGCTTGCAGCCGCCAACCCATCGCTTGGCAGGTATGAACCCAACCGTACTGTTGCAGAAAATATTTCTCTGCCAGTCACCATACTCTCCAGATTTGACTTGATTTTTGTTTTACGTGATGTGCCCAACAAAGAGGCAGACGGGAAAATGTCGCGCCACATCTTGGAGATGCACAGACGCGGAGTGAGCCCGGTTGAAGTTCAAGTTGATTCTGAATTGCTTCGCAAATACATCAGCTTTGCCAAGAGTATTAAGCCAGAACTCAGCGAAGATGCCCTAAAGCGGCTAAGCGAATTCTATTTAGCGATGCGTTCGGCCAGCGAATCAGAAGGTTCACCTGTTGCTATCACCGCTCGTCAGCTCGAATCACTGGTTCGCGTTTCTGAAGCCCGAGCACGTGTAGCCTTGCGACCCATAGTTACACCTGAAGATGCAGAGGCAGCCATAGCCATCATGAAACGCTCACTAGAGGAAGTGGGCATCGACATGTCTAGCTTTAAAGTTGATATTGATTTGATCATGACTGGCCGCCCCAAGAGCATCCGTGACCGCTTAGGCATAGTACTCTCAACCATTATGGACATGGAAAAATTAACAGGTATAGTTGAACGCGATGCACTGGTCAATGAACTTGAGACCAAACACAAGATTCCAAAAAACGAAATCGAACGCATGATTGGACAACTACTCCGTGAAGGCACAGTCTATGAACCCCGCGAAGGATGCCTAAAGAAGACCTAAACAATTGAAAACAACAAATAACCACACATACTAACGTGAATTAGATAAACATAATAGCTTAGCACACAGGTAACCGGGCTATCAAGATTACTTGATACCGAAATACCACGGGCAATTCATTTAGAGTAGCCAAGAAACCACTTTGAAGGTGCTAATAGAGTATTTTTATCGATAACCTGCAAAGGGAAAAGATGCACAGGTTTGCACGGTTATCAGTCGACAATAAAGAATTGATCAGCTATATCTGAACAATAAATTGAAAAGAGATTGTTTTACCCTTTGACGAGAGGGTATCGTTGGGAACTGAGATATGGGAAAGGGATTAGGAGATGTAGGTTGTTTTTTTGTCTTCTTGTTTGCGGTTTTCCTCAGCTTCAAGCGCACGTTTGACTTCGATTTGTTGAAGTTTTGTGACCATAGTTTCTGCTTTGGCGATTTCGTCGTCTAAGTTTTTGAGGTCTAACTCGAAGTTAAAAGTGGATTTGAGGACTTCGAGCACACTTTTAGCAGCTAGGGGGTCTGGGAGATAGCCGCGGGTTTCACCTAGCAGACAGAGGGCTTCGATTTTTTTGAATTTAGCTAAGCCTAAAATTAGACCAGCGGTGCCTACAATGGGACTTCCAGCGGTGCTAAGTGTTGCGCCGCCATCGATTGCACGGTTTAGGATTGTTTGATCATTTGCAGCAATGTAGACACGGGGTTTTTCTTGGGGTTCTATACGATAGCCACCGATTGTTGCAATGGCTTTTACGCCGTATTTCTCGCTAAAGTCCAGCATGCGATCAGCGATTTCGTATTGGCCTTCGATAGTTTGGGATTGACTGTCGCCTGTAAAGAGAATGATGTCATTGCCGTTGGGGTTTTGATAGTAGTAAAAACTACCCCTCAGGAGCCGTACGTTACCTTTTTTGTTAACTAGGACGAAGTAGGGAAAATGCGGTGAGTAGAGATAGGCAATTTTTTTGGCTTTGAGCTGTTTTATGAGGTAGCGCAATGCAATTTTACCAACCAGCCCCAATCCGGGGAGGCCTTCGATGAGCACGGGGTTGTTGGGTTGGATTTGGCTGAATTCTTTAATGTATGTTTCCTTCATGTTTATTGGCTCCTTTTAGCGGCCATACGGTATTTGAGGTATTTATCGTCAGGGGAAAATTTTGCGGGATGTGGAATTCGCACGTTCCCTCCACATGCGGTACAATTTGCCTTGTTGAGTGTGTAGATGCCACATTTTTCGCATTTACGCAGCTGCCAGTTCACTATTTCTCCCTTCTAAAACTGCCTTGGCCGCCTGCTTTAACAATATAGTTTACGATGTTATCTGCGGTTTTTTGCATGACATCTTCTGCACGCTTATAGTTTTCTGCTTGTACTTCCATACTGTATTTTGGAGCAGCTATGACATAGAAGGTAAGTTTGGCATCTTTGATTTTTTCAGTTTTAGCTTTTTGGAAGGCTTCTTTGATGACTCGTACACCATTGGGTTTTACGACTCGGATTTCGAGCACTCCGCGGACTTTGACGAGTTTGACATGGATACGTTCCTGTGCGACTTCGCTGAATGCTTTGGCGATGTCTTCGGGGACACCTATGTCGATTAGTGCGTCTGATCCTTCCACTGCAGCTTTCTCGAAGCCTTCGTATAGGTCATATTTTTGTTCGATTATAGTTCCGGCTTTTTGGTAGACTTCTTCGCTTGTCATACCGAGTTTTTCAGCGACACCGCGAAGCAGTGCGTCTGCTTTGCGCTCTTTTTTCCAGGACATGACTTTTTCTATGCGTTCGCGTTTGGTGACTCGACGCAGAGAGAGATCGATGTGGCCTTTATCGTGGTCTACCCGGAGAACTTTGAGGGTTACTTTTTGGCCTTCCCGTACGAAATCACGGATATTGCGGATCCAAGATGAGGAGATTTCGGAGACATGGAGGAGACCTCGTTTGTCGTACTCGTCGAGTTTAGCGTAAGCGCCATAATCTGTAACTGTTTCGATTGTAGCGATGACAAGGTCACCGACTTCGGGCCATTGCGGCTTACGCTCAGCCATTGGTTTTGACACCTACTCGAGAACCGAAAGAACTTCGCCGTTTATTTTTGCTCTGCCGCCACTGGGTTCAGCTAAGGTTACACCGCATACATTGCAGGTTATAGTGTTGACGGCATTGCTGAAGAGAAGCTGCTCGTTGCCGCATTTCTGGCATTTAACACGCAGAAAAACGCTACGGGGTTTTGGGATAAGTTTATTCCATTCAGACATAATTTTTTCTCCTGTTAAATTATTTATTGTATCTGGAGTTTTCTTAGGCGTATGCCGTCTTTATGATACATATAGTTACAGAGTTTACATTTCAAACGCAGAGTCTGCTTTTTGGTTGTTTTGGCAAACTCACGCTGCAACGGATACTTTTGACCACCATACCCTGTTTTTTCACGTGCGTGGGCTCTCTCGCCAGCGGCAAGTGCCCGGCGTTTACCCGCCTTATAGAGGCTGACCGTGTGTACGGTGTGAGTTTTACATTTAGGACAGTACGTGTTGATTTCTTTAGGAACGTTCACGCTAATTCACTACCAGCTTCCCAATAAGGGGACACTCTTATTCTTATACTTTATGACCTGTCTTTTGCGCTAATGCATCTTTACTTATCAAAAGCCTAATTGATAGGTGATTTACAGATTGAAAACTCTTTTAGACAGAACACCAAGTTATCTACCGGGCCGGGGTGGCGGAGTGGTTATCGCGCCAGCCTCGAGATCAAACAAAAGAGGGCAAGAGCCAGAAATGGCAAGACAGCTGGTGGGCTTCGCGCCCGCAGGGGTTCGAGTCCCTTCCCCGGCGCCATCATTCTATCGCCAACAAAAATCACGCTAAACCTTTCACATGTTTGAAGCATTATTCCTCAGCCTTATCCGTTCCGTCAACCTTACTTTCAACTACATCCGCAAGAAGCCGTGTAAAATCAACTGCCTTCTTTGAAGTTATAACGGGCTTCCTGTTTGCGCTTCAATTTCTTTACGAGCATTTCCAGCAACACTCCCACCACGTTTCGCAACCTCCTTATTTTTTTCAAAAGTATTCGGTTTCTTCCTTTGAAATCTCTGTGGTGGTCGCTTCAGCAAGCATATTTAGTACCAGCTCTAAAGTAGTCATGTTATCACGCAAGCCCTCTTTTTTTAAGCCTTTCACAGTTTTATACTATCTTGTCGTCAATCCCGACTATGCTTGAGTGATTTCATCAGTTAAAATGGCATATTCGCCGCCCTTTACACCCCGATCCGCCCATTCATCAACCAATTCTTTTCGGACCTGTATTGCTTGTAATCTTTGATTGATCCATTCTCGGCTGTAGCCTTGTTTTAAATAAGTAACAAGAGCCCGATCAATCGACAACTCTGGATCAAATGTTTCCTCAATTCGGTCTTTTCCAACCGCGGCAAGCCATAACTTAAACGGCTCCGACTTAGGCGAAGGAATAGACTGAATTATGCGTAAAATTTGTTCTGTATCAGCAGTATCGGTAAGACGCATTTTTCCGTCTTCGGCAGGCATTTTCAACTGCTGACATTTTATCAGCAGTTCATTTGCGCCCTCTGCATTAAGTCGTTCCTTTAATTTAGCCCAATAATTACTTGCTCCGCGCGTTGCGTAACCTGGTCAGTCAATATACCTATACATCAACTATGGAAAAATACCAGTCTTCTTTTTCTTCATCCCAAACAGTACGAACCCGTTTATTCTCAAAGAGCTTAATATTTTTATCAACCATAAACCCACTCACCTTTAACATCATAGCCCCGATTACACATTAACATATTTAACACAAAAATGTAAAATTTGGGAAGCAAAATGAAACTCGAGGATATTATTGTGGTGATTATTTTTTGGTTGTGTCTTCTAATGCATAGTTGATTATGTTTGACGTAGAGCTTTTATAACAATTGAACTGTTGTAGTTTGATCGATAAGTGTCAATTAGCTACGTTTGCAGGAAATGCAAAAAGAGTTACTCAAAAGAAGAGTATGTTCAAAGTAGATTCTGCACGATCTGTGGTTCTTTTCTGTTGGCGACTTTCAATAAAGAAGCGCCAGGTTTACCATCAACTATTCCGGGGGAAATTCAAAGTGGGAGGGTATCTAAGGAAAGAATGGCGCTGTTTAGAGTTGCTGAGAGTCTGCGGAAAAGAGTCGGGCAGTCAAGAGAATTTAAGGTTGTGTCTGAAAAAGGACCTGAACCGCAAAAACCGCAGGTGTTTGAGAGCTGGATATGGAGCTCTGAATATGAACAGGCACTAAAATTTGAGAAACAACTCCTTAGGCAGTATAGAGGTAAATCCCTTGAGGATGCATTGCCGGGTAAGATAGTTTCAAATGAGCAAGGACAATGCTATGAGATATCCTCCTCCTGCTGTGCTAAATTCAAAACGGTGACCTATGAGCAAAGTCGTCAAGTTATGATCTCTGATCTTAAAGTACTTCCAGGTATAGGGCCGGCAAATGAGCAACTGCTAAAAAACCAAGGGTATAAGACAGTAGAGGACTTGGAACGCCATCCCCGCTGGAAGATGCAAGCCTATGAATATATGAAATTGATTGACAAAAAAGAGGTGAATTTAGCCCAGAAATGGCTCTGGCAACGACTTCCAAAATCTCATCCATTGTTACACTATTTAGCGGGGTTCTGTCAAAACCAAGATTTTGCCATTGTTGATATTGAAACCTTGGGGTTATCCGAGCGGCCTATAATTTTACTAGGTATAGCTAAACCAACAAAGAATCACATTTGTACAACCCAATTTCTGCTAAGAGATATCCCCGATGAACCCAGTGCCATATATGCATTAATCGCTCAACTCGATCCAAACCTATCGCTTATCACCTATAATGGAAAAAGTTTTGACATTCCCTACATTAAGCAGAGATTAGCCTACTATGGATTGGATGGTTACATAGATAACACAAATTTTGATATTCTACATTTTACAAGGCGCGCATTAAAACCCAAACTTACCGATTGCAAACTAGAAACAGTAGAAAAATATCTAGGAATCAAAAGAGACATCAATATTCCAGGAGCTTTGGTTCCTCACTTCTATGATACCTATCTGAGAACAAAAAATGTGGGGCCGCTTGTGCCAATAGTTGAGCATAACCGGCAAGATTTACTAACCCTTGGGACTTTGTTTTCTAAGCTCTATGAGGAATGGGCTTGATAGAGGAATTCATCAGAGGCATCAAGCAATCGCGTTCTTATAAAAAACAAATTGTACACCTAGAAGAGTTACCAGCACACAAAGCCGTCTGGGGTGAACTTGAAAAGCCACTGCCGGAGAATTTGCAGAAGGTTTTGTTAAATCGAAAAATTCAGCTGTATTCACACCAAGCTCAAGCGATTAATGCGGCTAGATCTGGAAAAAATGTAGTTATAGCGACACCCACAGCTTCGGGTAAGACCTTAGCGTTCAATATACCAGTCTTTGAAGCCCTAACAAGGGATAGCAAAGCAACGGCACTCTACATCTACCCCGCAAAGGCATTAACAAATGACCAACTAAAAGTTCTAAAAGAACTAGAAAAAGAGAGCCAAATAAAAGTAGACCCAAATATCTATGATGGAGATACCCCTCAGTATCAGCGAGCAAGCATAAGAGAAAACTCGCGAATCATCCTCACCAACCCCTATGGCCTACATCAATATCTCCCCTGGCATTATAAATGGCGTAAGTTCTTTCAAAATCTCAAATTCATTGTAATGGATGAGGCTCACATTTACCGCGGAGTGTTTGGTTCAAATGTAGCTATGTTAATTAGGCGATTGCTAAGGATCTGCAATCATTATCATGCAACCCCTCAGATTATTCTTTCCTCGGCAACCATTGCAAATCCAGAAGAACACGCCAAAAGGCTCACTGGAAAAGACTTTGAGGTCATATCAAATGATGGCTCACCCAGAGGAAAGAAATCGTTTGTTTTTTGGAATCCACCCTTTGAAGATTCAACCAACACCCTTCGAAGGTCAACTCATCAAGAAACAAAAGACCTCCTGACACTTAGCGTGTTACAAAATTTGCAAACGCTTTGTTTTACAACCTCAAGACAGATGGCGGAGCTAATTACCCGATGGACCAAAACAGAACTCACCGCAAAGTCCAAGCCAACTAATGTCATTACGGCATATCGAGCAGGTTATCTGCCTCAAGAACGACGAGACATAGAAAACAGGCTGAAAAATAAAAATTTAATTGGAGTAGTCTCAACCAATGCATTGGAACTTGGAATAGACATAGGCTCACTTGACTCAGTTATAATCTCGGGCTATCCGGGAACGGTCATTTCAACTTGGCAACAAGCAGGAAGGGCAGGCAGAAGCAACATGGATTCTCTTGTGATGCTTGTGGCTTATCAAAATCCACTGGATCAATATTTTATGAAGCATCCAAGTGACTTCTTTGGCAGACCGCATGAACAAGCAATAATTGGTTTGCACAATCACTACATCACCTCAGGTCATATCATGTGTGCAACCAGCGAGTTACCGATAAATGAGGGAGATAAACAATTTTTTCCCGAATTGCTCTCAGCAAGCATTCAAGCATTAGAACAAGAAAAATTAGTCAAAAAAACGCCACATGGCTGGGTCTACTCAGGAACAGCACGAACAACCGAAGTGGTGAGTCTTGGAAATATTTCCGATAAAACAGTCACCGTTTTTTGCAATGAGAACCTGCTTGAAACCCTAACGTTAAACAAAGCCTATGAAGAAGCACACACCGGCGCAGTTTTACTCCATCAAGGTGAAACCTACATCTGTGAAAGCTTAGACCTTAACCATTTAGTAGCCAAAGTAAAGCAGGAAAACGTCCACTACCATACAGAAGCACTAAAAGACGTTGAGGTAACAATCAATAAAACACATGAAAAAAGCAACAAGAGCACAAAGATAGGATTAGGCGAGCTATCAATCACAGAAACATACCACACCTACATCACCAAAACATATGATACCGTTATTGAGAGAAGCACGCTTGATCTGCCGCCGCTGACGTTCTCAACGATTGGAGTATGGTTTAGCATTCCGACAAAGTTAGAGAGCTCATAGAGAATCAAAGCCTTGATTTTGCTGGCGGCCTTCACGCAGTTGAACATGCTATGATAGCGATGTCTCCAATCTTTGCAATGTGTGATCGATGGGATATTGGAGGAGTATCAACCCCGCTACACCCAGACACTAAAGAGCCAACAATTTTTATCTACGATGGCTTTGAAGGAGGGATTGGCATCTCAGAAGCACTCTATGCAAAAATAAAGCCACTATGGGAAAAAACCTTAGACCTCATAGATAACTGTGAATGTAGAGAAGGATGTCCCTCATGCATATATTCACCAAAATGCGGTAACGAAAATGAACCTTTAGATAAAAAAGCAGCCAGCATCATACTAAAGGAGCTACTGAAATTTTTTGCCGTCGACGATAATAATAGCAAAGAGCAAAAGTTTGATGTGGCCAAGCGATATCAAAAAAAGATAAAATAAGTTTCAAGTCTACAACATATCACACGATGCTAAACTAACAGTCACCAACACTACAGCCAGTGTCTGATTCTGCTAACCGGCCATGGAGTGTAAATGCAGTAAGCGAGTTAACAAAAAAGTACTAAAAAGGTCAACATGCGGCAAAGAAAATCAAGTTTTTGGAAATATTGAGGCTACATAGGGGAATTTCTTTTAAGCGGGACTTTGCATATTTAGCACATGCCCTACAAATTTACGTTTGACTTGTCTAACGTTCCAAGGTTTTTCTTCACCGAGCTTGCAACAATTAGTTACCAAAAGGGCATGCATACAACCATTTTAAAAACCTCTAGTGATATTATAACAAAATTCAAAATTGAAGAACTAACAGGACTCAACATCAATGATGCCCTAGTCTTACTGCATGATTTAATTGACATGCAAGTAGCAAATCTAAATGAGCAAAACAAATTTTTAGAAAGCAAAAAAAGAGCCCTTTTGCTCCCGCATTGTTCAAGGAAATATTTAGATAATCGGTGCCAAGCAAGTTTTGATAGCAATATCCCAAGTTACATTTGTGCACACTGCGCTGAGGATTGTCTCATCAATAAAGCAGATAAAATAGCCAAAGAAAAAGGCTAGGATGTATATGTTTTAGCAGGAGGTAGCTGTATTCCCAAGATTTTTAATAACACAAAATATGAAGGCGTAGTAGGTGTAGCATGCGGTGAAGAAGCAAAAATGCTACGTTCACCATTAAGCAACAAAGGCCTAGCAGTACAAGCCATACCATTGATAAAAAATGGCTGTGCAAACACAGTTTTTAACATAGAAACACTTGCAGAAATACTCTAACATTATCATCCAAAAAACCGGACGGCTTTTTAAGCCGTCAAAATCTTGGCAAACAAAATATAATTCAACAGACTTTTCACCTCAAAATCCCGAATACGAATTTAGTGGCAACTTCCTCTCGGCCACACCATGAATATCGAGGAATCAGAAGCTTAGGTACGGGTTTAGGGGATTTCGGCCAGATTATCACGCAGTGCTAACCAGCGCTTAAACTCTAAGCCGGTACATTTACCGCGTCCCAACCAGTTATCACCATATTTGAGTTTCAACTTTTCATTATAAGATGCAAAAGTTTCCGCTTCACTTACCTCTATACTTTCTTTCTTTGGCACTATAGGGCCCCATGAGGGTATAGACATCTCTTTAAATTAAATCTTGGCCAAAATTAAGACCCAATCAGCAACAGATTAACTACTATAGAACAATATTTCCATCGCTAAGCGATTTAATTTTTGTTTATTTAATTATCATCGTCCTACCCATCAAGCTCTGTTGGCGGTAACGGTAATATCGTAGAGTTCATCTATGCACAGGTTTGCAAGTTGTTTTTCTGTTACCCGCCACTGCCAGTTGTCTTTTGGGTGACCAGGATTGTTCATTCGGGTTTTAGCGTCTAATCCCAAAACATCTTGAAGGGGAAAAATACACAACCCAGCTAAAGAGGAGATAACCAGTTTGATAGCTTCAAAACTGACATCACGTTTAGAAACTGGACGGCCAATTAGCTTGAGAAAGGCTTGGCGTTGTTTAGCAGTTGCTTCGGTGGTAAACCATCCGAAGACCGTGTTGGTGTCATGGGTGCTGGTGTATGCAACTGAATTTTTAGTATAGTTCTCTGGAGCATGAGGATTAGTTTTGGAACTGTCTAAGCCAAAGAGCAATACGCGCATACCGGGAATCCCCAGTTGCTTGATGGCCCGTTTAACCGGTTTGTCGATGTAGCCTAAATCCTCGGCTATGAAGGGTAAGGATGGAAAAGTCTGCGTTAGGGTCTCAAAAAATGCATTGACTGGTGTTTTGATCCATTGTCCGCTTTGGGCAGTTTTTGCTTTTGCTGATACCTGCCAGTAGGCTACAAACCCGCGGAAATGATCCAGACGCAATCTATCACATTGGGTTAGGGTATGTTTTATGCGTTTTATCCACCATTCAAAGTTGGTGACTTGGTGGTTTTGCCAATTATAGACAGGGTTACCCCACAACTGCCCCAATGAACTAAAGTAATCGGGGGGTACGCCTCCAACGTATTTGGATTTGCCGTTTTGGTAGAGACTAAAGAGCTCAGGATGTACCCAAACATCGGCGCTGTCGTGCGCAACATAGAAGGGTAAATCGCCAATGAGATTTATCTGGCGTGTTTTGCAGTATTTTTTTAGGCGGTACCATTGGTTAGAGAAGAGGTACTGTGAAAATTTTTCAGCTTCAATTTCTTCTTTTAGTTGTTGCTGTTTGTGGGCGATTGCATAGAGTTCGCGGTTTTTAATAGATAAGGGCCAGTCATACCATGGGATACCTGTTTTTTGTCTCAACGCATTGTAGAGTGCATAGTCACACAGCCAATGGTTATTTTGGCTACAAAAAGTTTCAAACTCGGAGGTAGCGTTGAGCTTTGATTTTTTGAAGTTTTGGTAGGCCGCTTTTAGCATGAGTTGTTTTTTAGAATAGATAGCTGCAAAATTCACTTTGGCGTTAGATGTTGAGAGATGTTTGATGTCTAGTTTAGATAAAAGGCCATCTTGAACAAGCAAATAAGGGCTGATTAAGAGGGGGTTTCCAGCGAAGGCGGAACTTGTTTGGTAGGGTGAATTGGAGTCTTCGAGCCGGGTTGGCGATAACGGCAGAATACTCCAATAGTGTTGCTTACTGCTAGCAAGCAAATCAGCAAATCTATAGCTCTCAGGGCCCAAGTCACCGATACCAAACATCGAAGGAAGGGAAGTTATGTGAAGCAAAATCCCACTGGCACGCTGAGATTTAGCCATGTTTGTCACCATAGAGCAGGGCAACGGGAAAATCGTTGAGAACCACACTTAGGGGTAGTTGTCCGCAGTCAGAGAATAGAGGTTTTCCAGTGAATATATCAATCCATCTGGAGGGCAGACCTTCAGGAAGGCTTAGGCAGGTATCTGCCCAGTTAATATCGTACCAATTTTGGGGGTTAGACATTTGGGATTTGCTCAACTCTACAGAGAGCAACTCAGTAACAAATCTGGGTACAACAACCAACGCATAATCGCCGCTACCGCTGTTGTTTATTCGGCAGAAAGCCACTACGTGATTAGATTGAGGGCCTTTGATGGTTATTGGCAAGTATTTGCCTTTCTCAAAGAGCAGAGGTTGGCTCTTTCGGAACTGAAGCGCTTTGTAGATTATGTAGAGTTTAGCTTTTCCATCGCTTGGAGTAGCCAAAAGAGTTATTGCTTTTTTGGGGTTTAGGGTTGCAACTTTGGATAGTAGCTTTTGTCTCAGCGCAAAATCTATGGGGCGGCGGTTGTCGGGGTCAACAAGGGTTAGATCCCACAGCTCAGTGCCCCAGTAAAAGTCAGGAATGCCGGGACAGACAATTTTTAGCAGGGTTTGGGTAAGTGAATTGAGAAGACCATAGGTAGCGATTTTTCTCTGGAGAGGCAAAAATGCATCCATAAACTCGGCGTCAGATAGAAGTGAGAGTGCAAAAGCAACCACTGTATCTTCATAGGGCAGGTTGGGTTCAATCCAGCAGGAATGCACTTTGGCCTCCCGCAGAGTCTTAATTATGTGCTGAGCTATGCGGTTGGGGAACTCTTGCTGTTCTATATCATCCCAGGGATAAGCGCCTAGGAGTGTTTGGTAGAGATAATAAGTTTCATTGTCGTCTGGGACGGCGGCACCGTTGATCTGCGTCTTTTTTGAGAAAATGATTTTTTGCCATTGCGCTATGTTGGTTTGGAATTCATTGGGAATTTGGCTCAATATGTTAAGCCTTGCCCGTGTGTCCTCACCGCGTTTGGTGTCATGGGTACTTGTGGCGTTGAGGGTCAACGGCCAGGTCTGTTGTCGTAACTGGTTAAATTCATGGAACTGATCTGTGGATATGCCAAACTGAGCGGGATTTGAGCCTACTTCGTTTAGGGATAGTAACCTTACATAGCGGTAGAGCAGGGTGTCCTCAAAGCCTTTAGCCATAACAGCGCCTGTGAACTGTTGGAATCGTCTCAGCGCAAACAATGCATTGGGCGATGTCTGGCGCTTGTTTAACAATCGGGTCAGTACGGTGAGCTGAGTGGTAAGCGGGGGATTTCGCGTTTGGACTAATTTAATTGCAACTCTAAATGCTGAATCATCATCGCTGTTTGACCCGTCAATATAGGTGCGATAAGTAGGAAAGCAAGCCAGCAACTCCACAACCATTAGAAGCGTTTGGTCAAGCGACACATTATACATCGATTCACCCATAGCGTTAGCAAACAATCTTGCCAAGTTTTGTGCATCTCCCAAAAAATAGGTCATCACAACGGCTTTCTTTGCTTGGTACAATAGGTCCTCAAAGGTTTGGGTGTTACCGGCGAAATTTTGGTAGAGGGTAGTAAATGTGGATTCATTAGCACTTTGTACCAAGAGCTTGTTGACATAGTTAAGAAAGTCATAGCCTGTGGTGCCTTCAATGGGCCAAGTTTTTGGCAGAGGTTCCTCACCTGTTAGGATTTTCTCCACCAATAGGTAAGATCTGGGACAGCGCACACGCAATTCTTTGAGGTAGGTTTTGGGATCATATAAACCATCGATATGATCGACCCTTAAACCGCCAATTGCATTGCGCTGCATCAACTCGAAAATGAGACGATGCCATTCCGCAAAAGCGGCGGGGTTTTCCATACAGGTACCAATTAAGCCGTTGATGTCAAAAAAACGACGATAGTTAATGCATCTATATGCAGTTTGCCAATGAGCAAAACGGTAGTATTGTTTGGATAGCAATGTGCTGAAGAGTTGGGGATTGTTATTATATTTATCAAGCACCTGCTGAATTGAACCCTCTAGGGTTAGATGCTGCTGAGTAGTATCGTTTAGTGGAAATGTGAGATTACCATAGACTATTTTGAAACCGGCATCATAGGCCAAACTTATTTGACCTTTTTTTAAGCATTGATTTGGGGGCTTTGCTAGGATGGGTAACAACAGTTTTCCCGATAGCTTCTTTGAGGGATAATTCCAGTCTATGTCAAAAAAACGGGCGTAGGTTGAGTTGGAACCTTTGGTTAAAACGTCGTAGAGTTGTTTGTTTTGAGGGGTGCATGCGGCGTGATTTGGGACGATGTCTTGTAACCAGTCCAATCCGTAAGCGTTGAGCTCGTTTAGGAGGTCCTCAAGGTCGGCTCTGGTGCCGAGTTCTGGGTTTAGGGCGGTGGGATTGGTTATGTTGTAGCCGTGTAGACTACCTGGTTGAGCTTGGAAAATTGGTGAGGCATAGATGTGGGATATACCGAGTTTGCTGAGGTAGGGCACGATATCTCGCAGGCTACTAAAGGGGAAGGTTTGGTTTAATTGTATGCGATAAGTTGCTCGGGGGGCTTTCATGGTTATGTCAGCCGTATTCCGATTAATTCACATAGGCTAGTAAACGCTATAACCCAAGTCTGTGAGGTTGGATCTGTTTTGGTTTTTAGGGTTTGATACTGGTTCTGTGTGATTTTGAAGAGGATATTTTGGGATTGCCAAAGATTAAGGGGTAGAGAAAGCTCGTGGATCATGCGGATTAGGGTGGTTAGGTTGTTTAGGGTTTCGAGGGTTTGGGGTGTTTGGGCTAGTTTGTTGAATTCTTGGGTGATTTTTTGGCTAGCTTGGAACCCTAAGAGTTGAGAGTCCAAGGTGAGGGTGAGGTATTTGGAGTCATTGATGAGTTTTTGTAGTTTCTCTAAATCTATGGTTTGGGAGCGGAGTAGTTGTTCTATTTCCATGTTGATGACAACTTCGGCGGCTGATTGCAGGGGCTTGGGTGGGAGGATGCGGTTTTCTTTCATGAATCGAAGTATTGCTGAGTTATCATGATAGATGATGTCGTTGAGTTCTTTGGCTTTGTTTAAGCCATCAGCCACGATGTAGTCAAGGATGTAGTGTTGATCGTCTTTGAAGAGATCAGTTAGGGAATAGTTGGGTCCAAAATATTTTGATATATCTAAAAGTATTTCGTTGATCTGTTCTTTCTCAAAGGTTTCAATCAGCTTAGCAGATAGGGTGAGGAATTGATTTTGGGGCATGTTGGGTTGGGCTCCGCAGATGACATTGTGATCACCTAGCCAGAGGGCAGCGCAGCTAAAGGTTTGTTCATCAAGGGTTATGGAGGAGAAAACTGTGGAGCGGTTGAGGTGGAGACGGAATTTTCCGTCGTCTTGTTTTTCAATGTTTTCCATTTTTATGCTAAAACAGTTATTGGGTATCTGGGAGGCGGCTGAGGGGGGTTCTATGTTGTCAGCAAAGAGTTCGCGCATGGTGTTTTGGGCGCTTATCTTGGCAAAGTCTACTATGGCGGGTTTTACAAATATGTTATAGATTTTTGCGCCGTTAGAGAATTCGGGTATGTTGCTGGGTGCGCCTTCAAGTATTTGGAGGTACTGGGTCTCTAGATCGAGGTTGAAGAGGTCTTTGGTTAGTTGCATCACCCGTGCGGCATACATCATGACCTGCACTGTTTCAATACCGCTGATTTCGTCAAAAAACCACCCGCAACTTGTGTACATAAGCATGGTGTGGCGTTGTAGTTCTAAGAGTTGGATAGCTCGACGTTTTTCATTTTCGTTTAGCGGCTGCTTTGAGTGATTTGAGAGAAACAGTTCAATGTTTTCTCTTGAGCGGTTTAGGACTACTTTGATGTAGTCGTTTCGGCTGACCCAGGGATCAGTTAGATACTGGGCAACTGCTTGTTCAAATTGGGGTATTAGAGTGTCTCTTAGCCAGTCCATGGCTTCTCGGAGGGGTTTGCGCCAGGTCTGATGCCAGCCGGCTCTACCCATGTTGTCACCACAATCAGCTCGCCATCGCTCAATGCCATGACTGCAACTCCAGGAGGTGTTTTGGGCTATCTGTACTTCATGTCGCGGGGGATGCTTTTCGAGGAACTCTCCATAGTTTGTGAGTTTAACTGTTTCGTTAGATACGATGGAGTAGATGCAGTATGCTAAAGTCATATCCCCGTGAGGGTGATGGTGTCCATAGAGTTCGCCGTCACTGGCGATATTTTCTATTTGTCCCTCGCCATCTTGGGGGTTTAGGGCGTCGATGAGACGTTTGGCGAAGGCTTCACCGTTTTCAAGCAAATGCCCAAAGGAGATATCAACAGCTGTACGCCGGTCAAAGAAAAACAATACGATTGTTTTTCCGGAGGGTAAATAACACAAGTAGGGGTAGCGGGGATCAATTTTGCCATCCGAAACATCAAACCAGTTGTCCTCGCCGATTTTGCGTATCTTTAGGGCTTGATGAGATGAGAGAATAGTGAATTTAATGTTGTTCTCTGCTAAAACCTCTAGGGTTTCTATATCTACCGCCGTCTCAGATAACCACATACCCTCAGGAAATCTCTCAAAGCGTAACTCAAAATCGTAAATAGCCCACTTTACCTGTGTTTCCTTGTCACGGCGATTAGCCAAGGGCATAATCATGTGATTGTAGATCTGTGCTATAGCGGAGCCATGTCCTCCAAAATTAGTCAGGCTTTCTTTGTCAGCATCAAGGATGGCTTGATAAACTGGGGGTTTGTGTTTAGCTAGCCAATAGAGCAGAGTGGGGCCAAAGTTGAAGCTGATACGGCTGTAATTATTTATTAAGCCCATAATGCGCCACTCCGAGTCCATAACTCGACTAACAGCATTGGGAGCATAACACTCAGCGGTTATACGTTCGTTCCAATCATGGTAGGGTTGGGCAGAGTCTTGAAATTCAACTTCTTCAAGCCAAGGGTTTTCACGGGGAGGCTGGTAGAAGTGCCCATGGATACAGATATAGCGCTCAGTCAACTTGGATCATCCTGGGATTGCTTGAGAAATACGGCCAAATTGAAGGCCCCAATAGTATGCGTGTCACCGCTATTAGCCAACGTTGGAAGCAGTGAGCCTAAACCGGCATAAGCAAAATCTGCTGAATCGAGCACTTTCACATATGGACCGCCTTCAAAGGGGAAAGTATAGCGTGTTGGAGTGTTTGCACAGTTTGCAATGATACCGGCTTCTACTGCATTATCGCTTTGTTTATGCACAAATAAAACAGGTTTCTTTATGTAGAGGTGTTTTATTTGCCGCTGGGTCTGGGGCTGAAAAAGCGGGTGTTTTCTTCGCAACTCAATTAAGGCATGGTAATATGAGAGGATTTTTTGTCCCTGCTCGGTGTTACGGGTTTGCCAGCTAAGTGTGGATTGTTCAAAGGTTTGGGGGCTCTGGGGGTCAGGCACCTCCCCTTGCCAATGAAAAGATGCGAACTCTTTTTTTCGGCCTGTTCTGACCGCCTCAGAGAGGGTTTTGTTTTGGTAGTCGACAAAAAACTGAAAAGGAGCTGTCTCGCCATACTCTTCACCCATAAACAATAAGGGAACATAGGGTGAGAGTAACACAATACCAGCTGATAGTTTTGCGGCTTCAAATCCAGCTAAGGTAGCTAAGCGCTCCCCTAAGAGGCGATTACCCACTTGGTCATGGTTTTGGCTAAAGACGATGAATTGATCAGCCGCTAACCAGCGGTAGGATTCCTCGGGACGTTTGCGTTTGTAGTTGGGTTCATCTCCGACAAAGACAAAGCCCTCAGTTAGAGTCTCAGCTAGATCTTCAATACGGCCATAGTCGCCGTAGTAGCCTTCGTGTTCGCCTGTGAGCAGTGCAAAAACTGCATGCTGGAAATCATCGAGCCACTGTGCATCAAAGCCAAAGCCGCCCTTGTCTATGGGGGTGAGAACTTGAGGTATGTTGTAGCCACTTTCGGCTATGAGATATGTTTTTCTGCCCGTCGTTTTGGCGTATGCGTGGGTTTTTTCGTTGAGTTCAACTAGAAAGTGGCGGGGACTTTTATCGTGCATAGAGAGAACGGCATCGAGGCGTATGCCATCGAGGTGGTAGTGGTTTAGCCAGTGAAAGAGGTTTTCAAGAAAGTAGTTACGCACTCCCTCGCTTTGGGGGCCGTCAAGATTTATGCTTGCTCCCCAGCGACCGAGTTGTGTGCTGGGAAAGTAGGGTCCGTAGTTGTTTAGGCAACTGCCTTCAGGTCCTAGATGATTGTATACACAATCCACAAACAGTGCGACGCCTTGGTTGTGGCACTCATTAACTAGTGCTTTTAGGCCGTTGGGTTCCCCATAGCTGTTGTGCACAGCAAAGGGAAAGACACTGTCATAGCCCCAGGTACGTTTGCCGCTAAACTGCATGATGGGCATAAGCTCCACCGCATTTATGCCCAATTCACGTAGTGTCTTGATGCGGTTTTGAACGGCTTGAAGAGTGCCCTCTTGAGTGAAGGTGCCCACGTGTAATTCATAAAATATCAAATCTTTGAGGTCTAAGCCACACCATTGCTGGTCGCTCCAGCGAAAAACATCATGATCAATAACCTGTGAGGCACCAAAAACGCCCTCGGGCTGATAGTGGGAGGCTGGATCAGGGGTTTGGGTTTTGTTGTCTAGTTCGTAGAGATAGCGGGTGTCTGCTTCAAGACCCTCTATGGTAGTGGTCCAATAGCCGCCCGCTGATTTGTCCATGGAAAAATATTGGTTTTCTTTGGGCAACACAAGCGTAAGGCGTTTTTGGTTTGGAGCCCAGACTATAAAACGACAGGTCCCATCTTGAAAATCCGCTCCAACATACAACGCTTTAACCCCAAAACTAAAACGAACAGAGACAAACGGCACTTTGTAAAACTATTAGGTTTAGCCGTTAAAACTCTATCAGCATTATAGGGGAGACAACTAAATAATAATATTGGCTAGATTTTTGATGACTTTAAAAATAAGTGAGTAAAGGGAGATGAATTCTCCGAAAGGAATCTTCCTTTGGAGGGTTGGTTAGCGGATTAGAGGCTGTCGCCAAAATCAGCTTTAAATTTAGCCACCAGTTTTTCCTGCCAGTCAGATACGGGAGCTAATTTACCCATAAAGAACCGTAAAACTTTGGGTTCTTCCACAAATTTCAATCCACCGATGAGTTTGCGGTTGTCGTAGAGCCAAACGATACGGTCGATTGCATATTTAATTTGTGAGAGGGTAAAGACTCTTCGAGGAACGGCCAAGCGTAAAAGTTCCATGTTGGAATAATGCTCAGAGCCATCAGCCTCACGATCTTCAGAGAGGGTACCACGTTCCATACCTCGGATGCCGCCGGCAATAAATAGAGCCGCACCCAACGCGCCTGCGGGATATTCGGATTGAGGAATATGGGAAACAAACTCCATGGCATTTAGGTGACAACCTAAACCGCCTGCGGGTGTAACGACAGGTACACCGCGTTGTTTTAGCTCATTTACCATATATTCAATAAACAATGGCCCTTGACTGATCATATCGTAATCCATTGTTTCATCTAAACCAACAGTGATTGCTTCCATCTCGCGAACACTCATACCGCCATAGGTTAAGAAGCCTTCAAAGAGTGGGACTAGTTCGCGCATTTTCATATACAATTCATGATTGCTTGTGCAAATGCCGCCGCCGCGAGCATGACCTAATTTTCGAGCGGAGAAATAAATAATATCAGCCTGATCAGCGATTTCGCGAGCAATTTTTCTGATATCCACATTCTGATAAGCTGGTTCGCGCACTTTGATGAAATACAAGTTGTCTGCTAGGAGGCTTGCGTCAAGTACCAAGAGGAGGTTGTGTTGTTTGCAGATGTTATAAATTTCTTTTAGGTTTGCAAGAGAGAAAGGCTGGCCGCCGATTAGATTTGTACCGGCTTCTAGGCGCACAAACGAGATTCGCTCTACGCCATATTCAGCTATGGCTTTTTTTAGAAGCTCAGGAGACATATTGCCTTTGAAGGGGTTGTTGCTCTCAACGATCAATGCTTCAGGGTAGTGAATTTCTAAAACGGTACCGCCCTGGAGGCATATGTGTGCTTTTGTAGTTGTGAAGTGATAATTTGTGGGCACGATGTCGCCTTTTTTTACAAACACTCGGGAGATGATGTGTTCGCATGCACGGCCCTGATGAGCAGGCAAGACATATTTTGTTCCAAAAATTTCTTCGAGTTTGTTTTCCAGTTTAGAGAAAGTTGCACTTCCGGCATAGCTGTCATCAGCAACCATCATGGCGCTAAGTTGAAGGTCGCTCATAGCGTTTACGCCACTGTCGGTTAGCATGTCTAGAAATGTGTCTTTATTTCGGAGCAGAAAAGTATTGTTACCAGCTTCCTTAATGGCTTTTAATCGATCATCAATGGGCAGTAAATTTAATTTTTGTACAACCCGCACTTTGTGCATTTCAAGGGGTACAGCGTTACCGGTATAGAATTTTAATTCGCGCATACTGGTCTCCTCATCTCTTCTGCTATCCTTTAATCAATATAATTTATATGCTTTAATATAAAAACAGGTAACATAAAGACAAACAACAAATTCTTTTCTTGATTGGGTATCCGCCGCTTGGAATATAACACATGTTAGGTAGTAAAAGAAAAAACAATACAGACACACTCGGTTTTATTCGGAACCTCCATGCGGTATAAACTCACGGTTGACCGTAGTGGAAGTAGATTGAGAACCCTTTTGGGAATCAACCAGTTAAGATATTATCTGTACTCTTCAGCGGCTATTGGAGACACTGAACTACATGCCCATCATGCCGTGTTCATGTTCACCTTCTTCGTTGATGTGGTGCATGACATGGAGGCCTAAGCCTGTTGCGGCGCCTGCGGCTAATCCTATGAGCAGGTTGTTTAGCCACTCGAAGTGCCACAATAAGGCAATCACAACAAGGATGTCAAATCCAATGGCGACAACGAGGTAACCAGCACACCACATTTTAACGCTCATACCGCGGGGCTTGTTGATGCCTATACCGCCCAACACACCCAGCATAATTAAGAAACCGACTAATGCGTAGATTAGATTAAAGTTGAAGTCCATTTGGTGCACCCTTGCCTTTGGCTATGTTTCTTCGGGCTTAATTAGGCTATTGGGTCAACTAAAATTGATATCGTTGTTTAGCAAGGTTGCTAAGCTTTTTTAGGGTCACCATCAATCTCTAATGCGTTTGGGTGAACAGATGGCAAACTTTGATGTTAGGCAATGCCATAAATGGGCACAATTACTAAATGATCGAAAGGCAAAACTTGACCAAGCATTGTGTGCCATTGATAAGCAAGATTTTGATGTAGCAAAAAAATTAGTTTCACAGATTTTTGCTGGTTTTATGGGTGGCAGACAAGCTGATCCAGGCATGGCGGGTTCGTTGCTCTATCACATGGCAATGATTACCAAAATGGAAACAGAAACACAAGTACTCCTTGACGAGTTAGACATCAGTCAACCAGATGTTTCTGTTGTATTATCCAAGATTTATGGAGAATTCTATACCGATGCTCAAGAACTCGTCAAAGAATACATGGAACTTAACTTTGATTTCAAAAAAATCGTCTCCATCAAACACCCCGACAGTGAAGAAAAAATCAGTTTATTTAACAAGCTAAAAGAACAACAAAAAAAGACAGAAACACTACTAGCAAGCAAAGACGCCCAAGCCGCACCGGCGTTAGAGAAATTGTTTAGAGATTGGGCCGAGCAGGTTATCTTGATGCGGCTTCTCCAAGAATACGAAACCATCCGAGGATTACTGGTTCTATCCGAACTTGTAAAGTCAGAAGGACTAGAGACTGTGGAGAAAGTGATGGAGCATGTGCGCGATACGTTTGGACAGGAAACGGTAAACATCGCCTTGGATGTAACCCTAAAAGTAGGCATGCGCAGAGAAAAACTCCAATCAGTCATGCTAAGTGATCACTTCATCAACATGAACATGGGTATGGAAAATCTGGATGGCAAGATGGAGTTTCTCAACTGTCCCATCTATGGCAGTCATCGCTTCGCAGAAGAAAAATATGGGGTCGACCCAAAAACTACGGCATTGTTCTGCAAACATTTCTGCTTTGCTCATGCCAAGGCCATGCTCGATACTGTTTTGCCGTTTCCCTTTACGCTATGGCAACCCAAACGTCTCGCCAGCGATGGTATATGTGAATATTACCTCAAACTCGCTTACTCCCCCCAAGCCCAAAAACCAGAGCGTTTTGTACCGCTGGTTATGTCTTGGAATGTTACCCGCGAATGTAATCTCAAATGCAGTCACTGCTACCTAGACGCGGATGGAAAGAAACTAGATAATGAATTATCCACCCAAGAGGGCAAGCAACTGATGGATCAAATCCATGAAGTTAGTCGGCCTCTGCTTATTCTTAGCGGCGGGGAACCCATGTTGCGTCCCGATATTTTTGAACTCATCGAGTATGGCTCCAAAAAAGGAATCAAAATGGGATTGGGAAGCAGTGGATATCTCATCGATGATGCTGTTGCAAAGAAGCTTAAAACGTCAGGTATTGCAACCGTTTCTATTAGTCTTGACTCACATATCCCTGCACAACATGATGATTTTCGCGGCGTAAATAACGCTTGGGAACGGGCGGTCAATGCCTGCAAGGCTCTGCGCAAAAACAATGTACTTGTTCAAGTCAACACCACCCTTACCCATGAAAACTATGATCAAATAGATGACATCATGAGTCTAGCCGAATCCATCGGGGTTGAAAATTTCCATCTATTCTTCTTGGTACCCACTGGGCGCGGCGTAAAACTTACCGATATTTCACCCCAAAAATACGAAGAGATGATAACCACCACGTTTGCCAAAGTCCATCGCCACCGCCTAAACGTACGTCCCTCCTGCGCACCACAGTTTATGCGTATTGCCCAAGGCATGAACTTGGATATGAGACAGTGGATTCGAGGATGCATTGCAGGCATGTATTATTGCCGCATCTACCCCAACGGTGATGTAACCCCCTGCCCCTATATGCCAATCAAACTAGGCAATGTGCGAGAACAGAGCTTCAAAGATATCTGGTTTAACTCTGAAGTCTTTAAAAACCTCCGCAACCCCAACTGCCTCAAAGGCAAATGCGGCGCCTGCGAATACAAAATACAATGCGGCGGCTGCCGAGCCCGTGCCTATGGCTTATCCAGCGACTTTATTGATTACTGCGGCGATCTCCATGTACCATCTGAACAGAAAAAAGATTACCTAACCGAAGACCCTTGGTGCGTATATCAACCAAAAAACTACTAACCAACCTCCAAACCTGACGGACAGATATAGTTGGCAACCGTTAAGGCGGTGCTGTATGAATGCGGATACCAAAATGCGCAGAGAAAATAATAGTCGTATCACACAGCAACCGTTGAGGATAATTAGGATTTTGGCCTAGACAACATTTAACTTAAGAACCTTCAACATACTAACACTATAGGAGGCCAGGGTAGATGCACATGGGTAACTTTCAGAGTTTCCTTGGAACGTTTAAAGAGACCTCCCTAGCCTGTATTCTTGATTTAGGCGGTTTACTTGCGGGTTTTATGATTGCACTGCAACTCGGGGTTTTTGAGATTACCCCTTGGGCTATAGCACTCTATCCTGCGATAATTAGCGTAAAAGCAATTATTACTGGGTTGCTTACAGGACGCTTAAGCACTGCGCTACACTTAGGAACAGCTTATCCGCGCTTTTTTGGTAACACTAAAAGTTTCTACAAACTGCTCAGTGCAATGGTTGTTCTAACCCTAACAACAAGTGCAACCATCAGCCTAGTTGCGATGTTGTTTGGTTCTCTGTTTTGGGGAGTTACAATCAGCGAGTTTCCAGCCATTCTAACAGTCATGGTTGCTACCCTCTCGCTGGGATTGCTAATTACGGTGATAACGATTAAATTCACGTTTATCTCCTTTAAACGAAGTCTAGACCCCGACACAATTGTCTATCCTGCAGTTTCCATCTTGGCCAATATACTGATAACTTTTCTCTACATAGTGGTCCTTAATCTATACTTCTCAGTTGGGCAGTGGGCAATTGTCATCTTTGGTTTAATCAATGTAGGTTTAGTGTTGGCTGTTTTGCCCCTAAACGCTCGAGATAGGGAATTTCGACAAATCATCAAAGAATCTCTGCCCACCATACTCCTAGTTGCTTTTCTGGTAAACATTACAGGCACATTTCTAAAAGGCATAAG
The DNA here is from genome assembly GCA_009783705.1 of Candidatus Bathycorpusculum hydrogenotrophicum. Classification (GTDB taxonomy): domain Archaea; phylum Thermoproteota; class Bathyarchaeia; order Bathyarchaeales; family Bathycorpusculaceae; genus Bathycorpusculum; species Bathycorpusculum hydrogenotrophicum. The sequence goes on from WRCX01000001.1 coordinate 27,795, forward strand.
CAACATTGTAAATGGCAACAGAACAATCTATACTGTTTATCCTGCCATGATTGATATGATGGGTGATGCAGGTTTGATAGTGAGTTCTGCGGCTACGGTAAAGCTTACGCTGGGGGTTTTATCGCCGACCCTTGGTGCGATTAAAAATCATGCAAAAAGCATTCTGAGTGCGTGGGTATCGACATTTATGTTCTTTGTAGTCATAGCGGTAGTTGCATTAGCAGTCAATGGTCCCTTTACGGGGATAGCATTGGGTAATCTGTTGCTGATTCTTTTGGTTTCAAACGTGATTGCTTTTGCAGCTATTGTGCTAGTGCTTTTTGCCATTTCGATTTTAACGTTTAAGTATGGTTTAGATCCAGACAATTTTGTCATCCCACTGGTAAGTGCTTTGGCGGATGCTCTAACTACGATAGCGTTGTTTGTGGCGTTATTGTTGCTGTTTTAGATAGCATAATTAAAATATGCTAGAAGAGGTATTGATTGGTTGGAGCGCTCTTTAAAAGTTGCACAAGTTTGAGAAAGTAGAGTATAAACCGATCCCTGTCCGAGAACTACTTTTACAAATGAAGAACATCTCTGAATTAATGATAGACCTAGCCTACTCATCAGCCCTCTATAACGATAAAGATCTAGCCGAAGATGTACTGGCACTAGAAGATAGAGTGGATAACTTGGCTTATCTGCTAGAGATGGAAATTATGCTTGCCGCAAGAGACCCACGAGATGCGGAACAACTCATTGGGGTTTCAACGGTTGCGGCATCGGCTGATAAGATATCTGATGCAGCAGGAGATATAGCGGCCATTGTTACCCGCAATATCGGCATTCACCCGATCATAGGTGAGATTTTTGAAAAAGTTGAAGAGCGCATCATGAAAGTTACCGTGCAACCCAATTCGAGTTTAATTGAAAAACAAATTGGTGAACTTGACCTAGCGGCGAGTATGGGTGTGGATATAATTGCTATCCGTCGTAACCATGACTGGATACTTAACCCCAACAAACAGGAACGGGTTTACCAAGCAGATATTCTCATCACACGTGGTGCTCCCTCGGGTGTAGAGGAATTCAAGGATTTAGCAGAGGGCGATCTAACCACTATGGATGGGGAGAATCGGGTCAAGTTTGAGGAGATTGTTTCACGCTTTGTGGAATTGAAAGACACCTCAGAGTTGATGATGGATTTAGCATATTCTGCTTTGATGCTTAACAGTAAAGAGCTCGCAGATGAAGTTGAGCGGCTTGAAGAGCGTATGGATGATATGCATACAGGCTTTGAGTTACTGGCTTTAACGAGCGGTTTTAAAAATGAAGAAGCCCCAGGTTTTCTGGGATTAATTCGTCTGGGGATGGCAACTGAGAAAATCGCTGATGCCGCCGCAGAAATAGCGGAGGTTGTGTTACGGGGCATTGAACCGCATCCTATCCTCAAGTTAGCTATCCGAGAAGCTGAAGAAACCGTGATGCAAACCAAAGTCACGCTGGATTCGCCGCTGATAGGTAAGAGCTTAAAAGAGGCCCGTGTACACGATGAAACCGGTATGTGGGTACTGGTTATAAAACGTGATGACCTGTGTGTGCGTCCAAGACCCGACACAAAAATACGGGCAGGCGATATCCTAGTTGCCAGCGGATATACCGAGGGCACCGATGCCCTAAAGAGACTGGCCTCACCAAATCTAGAAGACGGCTCAGAAGCCACCGAGAACACCGATGATATATAGCCGCAAAAAAGCGGCACTATTTTTCCGCTTTATTTCTACGCAACACGATTTTGTTTATGCGTTAACATCTCACTCAAAGCAATGTTAGCGTTGGCAGGATATAATGGGTGTACAACACTACAGTTGAGGAGCTACTTTGATGGTTGTACGGGCAACAACAAAATCCTTAATTCTTATCAACGGGTAATAGTTTGATGTGGGAATGTCTGATATTTAAATTACAAGATAACTCTAGTTTATCATCATCACCGTCAGCACTATCTTCCGAGATTCAAAAAACGCCCAAGAAACGTCATCAAATTTTTTATGCCATCATTGCGGTGTCGGTGGTACTTGTCGTGATATGCGCAACAGTTCTTTTGATTCCACTAAATGAGAGTTCACCTCGGGAGTTGAGCTTAAACTATGCTGTAGGTGAGCGTATGATTTATGAAAATACAAACATACTAACAAGCCAAATAGCAGAGGTAGAACGTTCTTTGTCAGATACGGCCACCTATAGGCATGACCAGAATTCAACCTTAATTATAGAGGTTCTAAGTGAAAACAGCGATAGCTACACAGTAAGACAAACAGGCACCATGACCCCCGATGTAGGTATAACTATATCGCCACTCACGCGATCCATTGACAAAGCAAGTTATTACATTAACTTTGTTGAGCCGCAGGGACAATTTATTTTCCACAACATCGACAGTAACCCAACATTTTTAGCCTACTTGGCCCAAGACAAAATTGCGGTGGGCGATGTCTGGACCATATCTGCAAACGTCGGTGATGCAAGTTTGGGGAGGACAGGCGAATTCATACTAAAATTTGTAGGAATACAAGAAATAACAGTTCCAGCAGGTACCTTCCAAACCATGCGTATTGAAATAACCAGTAAAGACCTAAGCTCTCACACACCCGACGTCAACATGACAATAAATAGCATTAATATGCAAATAAATGGCACCTCATATGTAGAGTGGGGGACCTTTCGCTTAATTAAAGCGGACCTAACACAAACGGAAGATGCGAGCAAAATAACGACGTATTCAGAGAGGACTTTGATTGAATTCACAAAACCCTAATTTTGTTTGACGATTCCTCGTCAAAATTTTTTTGACAATATTACCAGATCGTCTCATGATTTCTGGAAATTAAATTTTGAATAATCAAAGTAGTCTACAATGGGATGGAAAGAATCTACTAATATCATAATAAAGAGAACAGTTTCTACTCAGCGGTTTATATTGATAGGGAGTAGAGCGCTAGTTTAATTAAAAAAATTTAAAGGAAAGAATAGAATTTAGAGAAAAAGGATAGGTTATTTCTTTTTCTTAACTGCTGGTTTTTCTTCGGTGTCCGCAGTTTCTTCAGGAGCAGATACGGTTTGTTCTGCTTCTTTTTTATCCTCTATTTCAGTTGTGATTTCTTCGATTGGTTTTGGCGGGGGTGTTGTTGCCATTGTCCAGCCTATCCATGCGCCTATGAAGAGTATGGCAACGAAAGCGATTAGAACGGGCAGGGCGATGAGCCAGTATCGAACAGCGTCAACAGAGCCAACGTCAAGCCATGGCTGGATAAGTTGGGCATAACCGAAGAGTGCAACCAAATAAACGATAGCGACGACTGTGCAGACTAGGAGTATTGCTCCACCTATTGCTTGATCTTTGCTAACCATTTAGTGATTCACCACTTATTAGCCATTGTAGCCGATTAATCAATTTAAAGTTTGCCATGTTTTAGTGGGATACAACACTTGTTAGGTTGTTCCCATTTCCCATGTTGAGAGGTATTTTTTTTGCTCTTCAGTCAACTCGTCGATTTTAACGCCCATGGTTTGGAGTTTAAGCTCAGCAATTTTTTCGTCAATGTCTTTGGGTACTACGTAGACTTTGGTCTCAAGCTTGTCAGCTTTAGCGATGTATTCAGCACACAGGGCCTGATTGGCAAAAGACATGTCCATAACTTCGGAGGGATGACCCTCAGCTGCTGCAAGGTTTACGAGCCGTCCTTCTGCTAGGAGATAGAGGCGGCGTCCATCTTTGAGCGTGTATTCCTCCATGTTGGAACGCATCGTGCGATGAGAGCTTGACAACGATTCCAACTCAGGGATATTTATTTCTACATTGAAGTGCCCGCTGTTGCACATAATCGCACCGTCCTTCATTTTCTCAAAGTGCTCCTTACGTAAAACATGAATGTCCCCTGTGGCAGTGGCAAATATGTCACCAATAACTGCTGCCTCAGACATGGGCATAACCCGTAGACCATTCATAACTGCTTCCAATGCACGAGTTGGCTGTACCTCTGTGACTATGACGTTTGCACCTAAGCCTTGGGCGCGCATAGCGATGCCTCTGCTACACCAGCCATATCCGCCGACTACAAAGTTTTTGCCGGCTAAAAGAACAGAGGTTGCACGCAAGATACCATCGATGGTGCTTTGGCCTGTGCCGTAGCGGTTGTCAAAGAGGTATTTTGTGAGGGCTTCGTTGACGGCTACTATGGGATATTTGAGGCTACCGTCTTGTTCCATGGCTTTTGGGCGAACTACACCTGTGGTGGTTTCCTCAGAGCCGCCTTTGATATTTTTAATAAGGTCTTGGCGTTTACTGTGAAGCATGCCCACAACATCAGCACCATCATCCATAGTGATGGTTGGGCTGTATTCAAGGACCTTCTCGATGCATCTATAGTAGTCCTCGGTGTTTTGTCCTCGCCAGGCAAACACGTGTACGCCGCTATCTGCCAATGCAGCAGCAACGTCGTCTTGGGTTGAGAGGGGGTTTGAACCGCATAATGCGACTTTGGCGCCCCCCGCAATGAGGACATTGATGAGAACCGCAGTTTCTTTAGTGACATGAAGACATGCGGCAAGAGTTTGACCGGTAAGAGGTTTTTCTTTTTCAAACCTTTGTTTGATGATATTTAGAACAGGCATGTTTTTGGCTGCCCATTCGATCTGTAAGTGACCTTGGGGGGCTAACTTTATGTCTTTAACTTGAAAGTTTTCCATGAACGGTTCCTTCTTTAACGAATTGGGGCATTCGCCTTATTTAGAATTTACCTACAATTCATAAGGTGTATAGTGTGGTGCGCAGGGTTTTGCTGGAAAAGTTAAAGTAGATCAAACTGAGCTAACTCTAAGAGAGAGAGCATCGAATTTGAAGGAGCCTTTTGCTGGTTTTATAGAAAAACTTGAACCCCGCACTTTGGTGATCACATGTGGTTTGCCTGCAAGTTTGAAAACCGGCGTGGCTGAGGAAATCTCAAAAATCAAAGGTTACCCTATTTTGCACAGCGACACTATTCGACTTGAAGTCTTAAAAGATAAGGACATTTTTGATCCTCAAGTCGCGGGCAACATGAACAATAGGCTAGCAGTCTATGAAGAAATGTTTAGACAAGCAACCATATTAGCAAAAGAAGAAAACGGCGTCATTTTGGATGCTACCTTTATCACTCAGGCACTGCGGGAACGCGCCGCAGAGATCGCTGTAAAAAACGGGTTGGCGTTTGCCATCTTTGAAACCAGCTGTACCCAAGAAACTGCTCTAAATCGAATCAGGGGCCGCAGTAGAGAAAAATATGAATCCAACGCACTGACCCAAGAAGCCTACTTGGCCAACAAAAACAAATTTGAACCTATAACTATAGACACCATAAAAACCAAGTTTCCAACCCTAGAAATTGTGTATTTAACGGTTGATACCTGCCAGTACGGAATAAATAATTGGACCATAACTAAGCAAGAAAAAAGGTAACACATTTGACTATTGATTTACATATCCATTCATCGGCTTCCGATGGCAAATTTAGTGTTCAAGAAATTCTAAGGGAAGCCAAAGTCCGAGGCCTGAGCTTTTTATCGCTAACTAATCATGACAACATTAGTGATCAAAACCAAGCTATCACCCAAGCAAAAAAAGCAGGTATTGATTATGTCAGTGGTGTTGAGTTAAATGTTACCTTCACTTACCAAAAATACAAAGAGGGTAAACCGTTCGCTCTGGATTTTTTGGGATACCAATTTAACCCCGCCAATCAAGCACTTCAAGACAAGCTTACGCTAATAGCACATTACCGTCAAGTGCGAGCAACAAAAATCTTGGAGAATCTTAATGCAGAATTCAAAAAAGAAAATATCCCAGCCTTAACAGAGGACGATCTGCACAAAATTGAGGAAACCGTTGAGGGGTCACTAGGGCGGCCACACATCGCGGATTATCTTATCAAAAAACAAATTGTAGCCAATCGACAGGAAGCCTTTGAGAAGTACCTCATGAAATGTGATGTCCCAAAGTATCCGTTGAACTTGGAGGAGGCCTCAAAGCTCATCCGAGATGCGGGAGGAAAACTTGTGCTTGCCCACCCAAGCGATATCTGTGGAACTTCTCTACAACCCATAACATCGGTTCCACAGGAGCAGACCAAAATAATTCAAGAAACCATGTTGCACTATATTGATGGAGTAGAATGTTGGCATCCAAGCCATAGTGCAGAAACCACCAATCACTACATCAAATTCGCAAAAGAACACAACTTGCTTATGACAGGGGGCAGTGACTGCCACCAAAAACCCGTCATCATGGGCATCGTTGAAATTCCCAGCTGGGTAAGAGACCAGTTTTGTTAGAGACTCTGGGCATACCTGGCAGCTAACTGGAAATAGGCCGATGCTTCTTTGACTGCTAGGCGTTTATCTGCTACGACTATGTTTGGGTCGTCTAAGCGGAAACTGACTACTTTGCCTCGCACATAGGCACGATAGCATTTATAGAATGGTAACATCTGCGCCAGCTGGGCGTCTTTTGAGTAGAGGATGTATTGTTTGATGAAGTAATTAGATAGGTCGTTTCGGTTTTGGTAGTCAAGATCCATAGCTAGAAAAGCTACATCAGAGGCTATGTCACTATAGCGGAAGCGATCGTTGAATTCGATGGCATCAAATATACAAATTGGGTCGGTTACAAAGATGTTACTGGAGTAGAGATCACCATGGCAGTCGCGCACCCGCCCATCCGCGATACGGCTCTCAAAAAGAGCAGAGTTTAGGTCCATAAAATCGGTTATTTTTTGTTGAATTAAATTGTAATCGGTTTGGGAGATGGTTTGGTCAATGTATTTTTGAGTTTGTGCAAAGTTTTCAACCCAATTTGTCTTTACGATTTCCAATCCGCCAAACGTATTTATCTCTGGGCTGGTTTGTGCTTCGGAGTGGAATTTAGCGACTATAGCGGCGATTTCATCAATAGTTTTCTCAGTTATTTGGTTCTTCTGTAACAATTCGCTCATTAGTCGTTCTTGGGGTAGGCGTAGCATTTTGACTGCATATTCAACGGTTTCGCCGTCTCCACCTATGTGCAGTTTATCTGTTTTGTAGATGGGAACTACGTCGAGGTATATGTGGGGACACAGTCGCCTGTTGAGCTGGAGTTCTTTTCGGCAGTAAATCTGTCGCTTCTCAAGGGTGGAGAAATCTCGAAATCCAAAGTTTACAGGTTTCTTAATTTTATAAACGTATTTTTCAGTGATAAAGACAAATGAGATATGGGTTTGGACGAGCTCTATTTTGTTGACTGGATCAGGGTAGGTCTCAGGCTTTAGCATAGCCTCAACTATGAGATTTGTGGACTGCATTATTGATATCCCAAGTTATTCTGGAGCCGGCAACCAATAAACATAGGGTACATAGGGACAAAATGTCCCCTGTAAAATGACAACCGTATTGTTTGCTAGGTTGAGGTTGTCTTGAAGTTTTTTACGTAATCAAGAACGCTTGTAGCTTGTTCTTGGGTAATATGTTCATGTTTAACCAGTGAAGTGACTATGTCGGTGATTTTAGCTAAGGCGTGGATTTGATAGCCCAGGCTTTCGAGTTTTTCTTTACCGCCATGTTCACGGTTTACCACAACCAACATATGCTTAACAGATGCGTCCAGTGATACCAGGGGTTTTATGCCCTCAATTTTAGATAGGCCTTCACTGATAACGTCATCAAAGAAGAGCACACTATCGCCTTTGACTATGTCGGCGCCGGCGGTTCTGCCTGTTACGCCATAGGCTTTCTCCTCTTTGCGTACAATAACACAGGGCATAGCAAGTTTGATGGCAATGCTTGGGGCGATGAGAGCCCCTTTGAGTTCAATACTAGCCAGCTTGTCGATGTGCTCAGATGCGGCAATTTGGCGGATTTTCTCAGCTGCAACTTCGGCGATAATGTCGAGTTGTTTAGGTGCTGCTAGTACACGAGCTAGGTCTATGTAGTAGGGACTGACTGCACCGGATTTTATTTTAAAACTTCCAAATTTTAGACACCCTGAGAGATAGAGAGCGTCTGCAATTTTATCGGTGACGGGAGACATAGGCGTTCTACGATGTGAATGGGTAACTAAGAATTTAACCCTTTACTGACAGCTCTAAACAGAGATACAAGTAACTAACTTACGATGAGAGAAACAAGATGCTCTTGTTTGTTGGGGTTATTTTGAGGATGTACAAACAACGATCCATTTGACGTTGTCAAAACCGTATTTGGTTATGAGAGGATCGAGAAAATCTGGAGCTAGGTCATCTTCGATTTCTGTGAAAACCACAGTATCGCCGATGCGGTAGACAACTGCTATATCAGTGAGATCTTGTAGAGCAGAATATTGACCTTTGATTTCCCAATAGGTAGAATCTGATTTGACCTCTTTCATAATCCAGGAGTACTTGTCACCTGGATGTTCGCCTTCTGTGTAGTTGAAAGCACAAACGATGTCGCCGACGGTTTTGGGATCATCAGATGTCTTTACATAAAACCAGACAGTCACATTTGACACCAGTAATAAAGTATTGGTGTACCCCCTTAAAAGCAGCTATTACAAATTTAGACAGAGAAGGGTTTGGCTTCTATTAGTGTAAGGGTTTCAAAAAACGGAAGACTACGTTCTGCTGTTACGCATGCACTGAGGCCCTGTTGGTTAAATCCGCTGAGGGTTTTTTCAACGCCAGTTAGTGTGGACTGCATAAGAAGAACTTTGCCAGAGGACGTTAGGTATTCAGAAACCTCGGTTATGAATCGATCAACCACTCCTCGACCGTCTGCACCGCCGGCCCAAGATCGCCCAATCCAAGTTGTCTCTTCACCTTGTTCAGAGGGCAGGTAGGGTGCATTGAACAATACTAAATCAAATCGAACATTGTTTTGCAGTGCACAAAACAGGTCGCCTTGCAGAAAAGCGATTTTGTCGGTTATATGGTTGATATGGGCGTTTTCTTTGGCACATCGAATGGCATAGGGATTTAGGTCTATTGCTGTTACGTCACCGCTTTTTTTTGCCGCCAGCACCGCAAGGATGCCGCACCCAGTGCCTAGATCTAAAACCCGCATGCCGGGGGTTATATGGAGATTTTCAGCAAAGAGAAAGGAATCCTCGGCGGGTTCATACACATCTTCATAAACATTAAAAGAAAATCCGTTAAATGCTAGGCGTTTAGTTGGGTAGGGCATTTAGGATGGCTCCGAAATCTTGGGGGGTCAGTTCTCGGGGGCGGCGCTCTGCGAAAGGAAAAGATTGGGCTATTTTTTCTGCGGCTTGTTTGTCAAGTTTTAGGTTGTTGCGTAAGAAGGGTGTGATGGCTTTGGAAAGTTTTTTGTTGCGTTCGCTAAACAGCCATTTGGTTAACTGGATAAAGAGGCCAGGGTTTTTTATTTCAAAGGGTTTTTTGGTCCAAGGTTTGAGGCAGAGAATAGTTGAGTCTACCTCTGGGGGTGGATAAAATTTATCTTTAGGTACCTCATTGTGGAGGGTGACGTTTGCTTGTTGGTGGACAGCCACGGTTAGCCAGCTGTATTCTTCGCTACCCACGGTTGCGATGAGGCGTTTTGCGAATTCTTTTTGTACAATCATCACTGTTGCGTTGACGTTTTGTTCTATGGTCCACATGACCAGTTGGGATGAGAGGTAGTATGGGGGTATGGCAATTACTTTGTTAAATTTGGGTAATTGTACTTTTAGAACATCACCCGCTACAATAACTATGTTTGGTAGGTCTTGGGTGTTTTTACGCAGTATGGGGACAAATTGGGGGTCTTTTTCTACAGCTATTACGGTGTGGCATTTGTTGGAGAGAAAGCAGGTGAGAAATCCAAAGCCTGCGCCTACATCTAAAACTGTATCGGAGGGGTTTAGAGTTGCGTATTCGCAGAGTTTAGAATAAAGGGTGGGGTCAATCATGAAGTTTTGACCCAAGAGTTTGTTGGGGGTTAGGTGATGGGTTAATAGCAGGGTTTGGATTTGCTCTTGGCTCATCGTTATCCTTACTGTGCCCGTGTGAACAGTCGATACTTGCTGTCGCCTTCAAGCTCTTCGAGGACACGTTTGGTAATTAGCTTGACAGGGTTGGGTAACTCGGTGCGTTTCTGCAGATCCTCAAAGCTTTCAAAGGGTTTGCGTTGGCGTTCGTTTATGACCTGCCACATGTATTTTTTGCCTATACCTGGAACCAATTCTAGGGCGTGCATGCGGGGGGTTATGGCGCGGGCAGTGTTGAAGAAGTTAACGAACCATTTTTCACGATTCTGTACCACTTTGGTTATGACGCTTGGGAGTTCGGCTCTTGCGGCGGCTGTTAATTCTTCATAGCCAATGCGACCGATGATGTAGGTGACTTCTTCGCGGCTGTTTTTGCCCACATAGACACGGTCGCCGGGCTTAAGCATTAGAGTTTCTTTAACTAGGGCTTCCAAGACAGTGAAGAATTCTTCACCGACACATTGAATAAGGGCGCCTGCACGGTAACCTGCTCTGCCAGTGGGGCGGAACCCTGGTTTGCCATGCGGAAGGAAGTCTAATACGTAAGCATTCTCTTCATAGCGTTTTTCCATGACTGCCAACTCGTATATCCTATAGAGTATTCTCTAGTCTAGTTAAAAATACTTTAGCCGCTCAGAGTTACTTGAGCAGGCGGTTCTCGTTTAAGAGTTCGACGATTTGGTTTAGTTTTTGGGCTTCGATGATTTTTTTGCCGCCGGCTAAGAAGATGCGGAGTTCATCTACGGTTTGGGGCATACAGTTTATGATTTGGACCGCTTCGGATTCGTCGAGTTCGTACTCTTTGGTGAGTTTCTGCAAGAGTTCCTCAGCTGCTTCCGGCTCTGCTTTTGTAAATTTGCTTACATAGTCAAAGGTGCGGCGCTGGAATTGGTCAAGGTTTTCTTCACCGATTGTTTCCAGTACTTTTTTAACCTGTGGCAGAGTTAGACGGTTTTCGCTTACTTCGCTCTTGCTCATATTTGTTCACTCACTGACCTGTGTATGGCTCTAGATGATCTGGGCGGACAATTATGGTTTTGGTGGCTTCTCCCTGTGGAACACTAATCACATAAGCTCTACCCCGTTTCTCTATGATTTGGCCGATTTTACCGTGGAAACGTTTGTGGGGCATGCTCTTTTGGACGCTGGAATTCATTTTTATGATAACTTGATTACCAGCTTCGTATGGGTGTAGTAGTTTTCCGATTTGGGGTTTGCCTCTGGCGCGGGTGGGTTTGCGCAGAAGACTGCGTGTACCCGAGTAGTAGCCTTTTGAACCTCTCATCAATTTTCACCTGTTATTCCATTATTACATTGAGAACGTCAAGCTTAAGCGTCTTCGCTGGATTATCGAGCAAAGCTGAAACATTTGGTACTGTACGTCCTTCATCTCCAGACACCAATTCTTTTACATAGAGCCCGCCCTGACAACGAATTAAGAGCAGGGCCCGCTTAAGCGTCACCTTCTTAACTTCAAGCTTATATATGTACCTTTCTCGAACAATGTCTGCCCGACGATGCACAACCCTAAGAGGAGTCTGTTGTTTAATCACGGTTCCGGAGAGCTTTTGTTCAATCAATCGTAAACCCTCCTCAGTAAGGTCTTTTTCGAATTCAGCCAACAGTCGATACTCTTTTTGAGCACTTTCACCCTTTTTGAGGTGACGCACATCATCTTTAACAGCAAAATGCAACTCAGAAACCTCAACCTTTCCAACGGCACCCGCATTAACAGCCGCGGCAATTTGCTCTAGATCCACAGACCGTTTCTTTGGTTTAGAGATCTCCACTATAAAGGGACGCCCAGTGCCCAGCATACGAGCATCAATGTCTTCTCGCCCAGAAGCATGGAAAAAAGATTCCGCACCCTCGGTGGCTTCAAGCAGGGGCTTAGATGTATAGGCCTCAACGGATTCAGGATAGAGTTTACCAGTACCACCGCATTTGGAGCATCCTCGACCGCGACAAGAGCAGAGCCATTCAGATTGGGGAATCGTGCGAACAAGTTTACGGTATCGGCCCCCGACAAATAAGGGGTTAATTTGGAGACGGATTTTTTCTTCAAACGGATTTATTATTGCAACAACATCGGGTTTGAGGTATTCTGCCTCTTTGCCCGCAGCCTTAGCAAGGGCTTTACCCAACACGCGCCCAAATTCATGACGTATGCTCTCGCCGTATTGGATGTCTTGAGTGGCTTTGAATTCGTCCTCACGTTCCTCCACCGTAGTAGGCAACTCGATACCAACTAGAAAAGTGGAGAATTCGTAGCCTTCAAGGGCGGTTTGGGTTTTCTCAACCAAGTTATCGACTAGGTCAAATTTACCGTCACAGAGATAGCAGGTAACATCAGCGGTTTGTTTAGGACTGCGTTTTTTTAGGTGTTTGAGCGTTTGTTGCGCAGTTGCTGAGAAGCCGCTGGTTGCCAAAATTTTGAGACGCTTTATACCCTCAAGGTCTTTTTCTGCGGCGGCTAACTCACTGGCTTGCATGGTTAGGGTGGTTTTCAATACAGCGCCGCGTACATTGTTTTCCATGTTGTAGCCCAAAGAGGCAAACTGTCGACCCAAGCAGTGATCACAAAGCGGGTATTTACTGAGCAAATCATAGGCTTTCTCTAAAACATCCATAATTGACACCTAGAAACCCATTGGAGACATGCCTTTGCCGCCGCCCAAGCCGAAAGGTAACTTCTTTTTGCGTTTAAACATCTTTAGCATCTTGCGCATCATAATGTATTGCTTGAGGAGTTCTTTAACGTCTTTTTCGGTAGTTCCTGAACCGCGGGCAATGCGGCGGGCACGGGAACTGTTGAGTATTTTTGGGTTTTCTTTCTCTGCGGGGGTCATGGATTGGATGATTATTTGCCAAGTGTCAAGGCGGCCCTCGGCGTTGTTAAGCATGTCATCAGGAATGTTTTGCTGAGACATACCAGGAATCATTTTCATGACTTTGCTAAAGGGACCCATGTTTTTGACTGCTGCGAATTGTTCATACATATCGGTTAGTGTAAAGTTGCCGCTTAGGATTTCTTTGGCTTTTTTGGGCGGTACTTTAATTTCGGCGTCATGAACTTTTTCAAGAAGGGTTTCAAGATCGCCCATACCAAGGAGGCGGCCAACAAATCGAGAAGGTACAAAGGCCTCAAGGTCTTCGATTTTTTCGCCTGTGCCGATGAATTTTATGGGGGCGCCTGTGGCTGCGACTGCGGAAAGAGCGCCGCCGCCGCGGCTTGAGCCGTCGAGTTTGGTAACTATAATAGCGCCGATGGGAGTGGCTTCATGGAATGTTTTGGCTTGTGCAAGTGCTTGCTGGCCAATAGTGCCGTCAATAACCATGATAATCTCGTTGGGCTGAATGCCTTTCTCGATATCTTTCATTTCTTTGATAAGGTCTTTTTCTTCTTTGTGGCGACCTGCAGTGTCAACGATGATCAAGTCGCGGTCAGCAAACTGTTTGAAGCCTTCTTTGGCAACTTTGACAGGATCTTTGGCTTTGGGGTCTCCATAAATGGGAACGTTAATTCTAGCGGCTAGTTGTTGGAGCTGGGCATAAGCGCCGGGGCGAAAAGTATCTGCGGCAATTAAGCCGACTTTTAAGCCGCGTTTTTGGAAGTATCGGGCTAGTTTGGAGGCATGGGTTGTTTTACCGGACCCTTGAATACCTACCAGCATGATGGTTTTCTTTTTGCCTGGCTCCACTTTGAGGGGAACCGGCTTATCTCCTATAAAACGGGTGAGTTCTTCGTAGACCACTTTTATGACATGTTCACGTCTGGAAACTCCGGGCGGCACCTTTTCTTTTAGGGCGCGTTCCTCGATGCTTTTACTGATTTGGAGCACCAATTGTACATTAACATCGGATTGAAGCAGTGCGCGTTGGATGTCGCGAACCAGTTCCTTCACTGCGGCTTCGTCGACTACGCCGGCTTTGAAGAGCTTTTTTATGGCGCCCGTTAGGGAGGAACTTAATTTGTCTAGTGACATTAGAGTCTCCAGTCCTTACATTCTGTTTCTCTTTTAGATAAAGATTACACACTAAACCGGGTAAATTTGAATTTGCCGCCATTGCGTTTCAGTGAAGCCTCAGTTAAATTTCCCCATTAGCTATTCTTCACAATTCAGACGGCTCTTCATGCATCATTGGCTTCAATGAGAAGGCATCAAGATAGAACATAAACATTGATGGAAAATCTTAAAACCTTATACAAACAAACAGTTACAACAGCAGGTGGAAACTTGGGCGCTGAACGTGTAATTCATGCAACCATATTCATATTGTTACTGGCGGGGCTGGCGGCTCTATGCCTCTGGACAGTCTTGGGTTATATCCCATTTGAAGATAACAAGATTTTATTTATTGCTATTTTGCCGCTTAGCTGGGGAATAATACTGCTTGCTATGTATTTGAGTTTTAGTAAACTGGGCTGGAAATGGTGGAACTAATAGCCAAGTATGAAAAAGAGCTGTTGATAAAAGAAATGTAGAGGCGCTTATTTTGCGCGTACGATTTTGACTTTGCCAAGAATTCGCCAGTATTCTATTTCTGTGCCGGGAACCAGCTTGGCTTTAAGGTCTTCTTCTTCGGGGAAGGGCGCGTCAATATATTCGTAGGATTCTAAGTCCATAATTTGGACACCGGTGGGGTTAACTGCGAAGACTTGACCGGGTCGTTTGTCAATTATGGGGATTTCTGCGGTTGCGTCAACAGGTTTAACAAACTGACGTTTCTGGTCATCAAATACGCCGATGGCAACGATTCTGGCTTTAGCTGCACCGTGTTTGCCGGGCTTGGATTTAGCTATATCGACAATACGGCAGGGCTCACCTTCAATCATCATGTAGCCGCCGACGCGTAATTCTCCGACATCTACTGGTCTGCTCATATATAATCACCAATTTTCTAACAATGCATTCTCAACATCGCCATATATAGATTAAGGTATCTCCGAAGTATTGTAGACACAATTATCGCTTAATTTTCCACTCCAAATAAAATTTTGATCCAACTCAGAATTAAGCTTGAACTTTAGAGAAAACCCTGAAAACAAAAAACCGCAGATAACCCCTCAGTCAGGCAAAGTTTTAGAAAGTCACATCAAGTCAAGTTCAATTTAGCTTCACTCATTGACAAGCTATTTATAAATAGGCTGTCGATGTATTGACAAGCTATTTATAAATGAGCTGTCAGATACTAACGAGAAAACATCACCATTATACCAATTTGGCTATTTTTACTACTGATTTGATTTATTAGCTAATTCTGTAAGCCATACTAATTTTTATTTATTTCAGCCACAAAATACTCAGCAGAACTACCACTAAATTTAGCCTTTTTATCACTATTTCTTTCCCCCGCATCTCAAAACTGCGTATACACATGCTTTAATCCTAAAGCTTTCGTTTCAACCAACAAACATTAAGTATTATTTTATGAAGTTTATTTAAGGGCAAAAGAGCTCTGGAATAACTAGCTAAATTTTAATAGTGCTGTTGGGTTCCATAGTGCCGACTGAAAAATGGAGACAGACCCTTCCCTTAGCAGCTCAATGTACAACGCTAAGAAGCATTATTCATCGTTGTTTAGTCTGCCCTCCTATGAGAAGTCTCTTCTCTACACTGCCGCTATATGTATCGTTGGCGCCAGCCTTGCTGCATACATATCTTCGGGTAGCGTTCTCAGTTTAGTTTTGGGCAGCATATTTTTTGTTGTAACAACGTCTACGGATTTGGTTATCAGCAAAGTTGTCCTAAGGGAAGATCCTATATTTATCCTGCGCAGAACCGCAGCGACATCATTTGTTGGCTGGCTTATCTGGTTGGCGGTAATGGTATTAGGTGCGGTTTTAGGCTTGTTTTTTGACAGTATGTCTTGGACAAAGTTTGTGCTCTTAGGCTTCGCCGCTATTTTGACTCTGCGTTCGCTTGTGGTCATGGCAACCTCTGAGAGCACTCTATGGCGCCAGGTTATAGCAGTTTTGTTACAACCGGTTCTCTGTATTGTTGCTTTTTTGACTTTTTTGTGGGGTATCTCAGGGGGGCTTGGTTTGGGCGGTTTGTCGTTTATAGTCTTGGCACCAATCATCAGTTTCGGTGCAGTGTATCTGTTTTTGGGTTCCATTGATCGTTTGGGAAAGCCCTATGGGTTGGCATCTATGCCACTGTTTAAGGCGTTTATGCTTAATTGGACAACGGGTCTTAATGCTCCGCTGGAGAAGCATCTTGAGGCTATGGGTGAGAATGCAGATATCGATGTAGCGTTGCTTAAATTTGAGGGTGCTAAGCCTAAAGCGGCGATCATTGTTCCTCAGGTGCATCCGGGGCCTTTCAAAAATATTGGCAGTAGTCTTTTGCCATCGATGCTTAAAAGTTGCTTTGAAGAAAAAGTGGGTGGTGTGGCCTGTACGCCTTTGGGTATTTTGGGGCATGAGTTGGATTTAGCGTCTCAAGCTCAAAACCAGCGGATAGTTAGTAAAGTAATATCTTCGGCCAAGTTTTCAGCGGGTTTGGATTTGGCCTCGCCTTTTGTGCGGGTTACTGATGGGGTTGCGATTGCATCTTGTCAAATTTTTGGTGATATGGCATTTCTTTCTTTTTCGCTTGCGCCCAAAACAACAGAGGATATGCCTCAAGAGTTGGGTCGGTTGGTGCGTGAGGAAGTCAAAAAGTATGGGCTTAAGCATGCGATGGTGGTTAATGCTCATAACTGTTTGGATGTAGTGGTGGATACTGAGGAGCACGTTGAAGAGCTTGGGCGGGCGGCAGTGAAGTGTCTTGAGCAGGTAGCACAGTTGGCGCGTAATCCCTTTAGAGTTGGCGCCGCTACGGTTTTGCCCAAAGAATTCACCTTAAAACAGGGTATGGGAACAGGCGGCATAACTGCTATTGTAGTTGAAGTTGAGAAACAAAAAACGTTATACATCGTTATTGATGGTAATAACATGATACCTCATCTGCGTGAAAAAATCCTTGCGGCCTTGGCGGCAGAGGGTTTTGCGCAAAGTGAAGTTTTCACCACCGATACCCATGCCGTTAGCGCGCTATCAACAGGCAGTCAAGGATACCATCCCGTGGGTGAAGCTATGGACCATGAGCGGCTTATTAAATACATAAAAAAGGCAGCCGAAAAAGCTGTGGCAAACTTGGAGGATGCTAAAGCAGGTTGTGTAGAGTTTGTTGTGCCGCAGGTTCGAGTCATTGGGGAAGAGCGGCTTGATGCCATAACAACACTTGTAGATAAGGCGATAGTACGGGCAAAAAAGGCAGCACCCATAGTTTTTGGTGTTGAGGGACTGCTGCTTATTGTTTTGTTGCTGTTGTTGCTCTAGTTTTGGCGTTTGGGTTTTCTTTTTAGATTGGTGCCGCAGATTTGGCATTCTTTAAATTTGCTATCTGCGGGGTATTGTTTGTGGCAGGCGGGGCAGTATCGGATCCACTCAAGGAGACGTTTGATGCCAAAGGTGATTTGGGCGGAGAACTCTATACCCAGTTGTTTGGCGACGTTTTGAATAGAGTAGTCGTCTGTGACTATTTGTGGTGTTGTGCCTTGTTGTTTTAGTTCAAATGCCAGAGCTAAGAGTTGTAGATCGGTTTCGGAGAGTTTGTGGTAGTCGCCTGCTTTGCTAGCGGCTATTTTTGCTTCAGTTGCATATTGGGGGCTAGGTGTTCTAATTTGGACTTTGTTGCTTTCTATGGCTGTTTGGAAACGCATTTTGACCATGCTGTTGCGCAGAATTTCTTCCTAACCTTGGGGACAGTTATCTGTTCGCAACTCATTGCAAAAGGATCAAAACCCCCCAGAAACGCAGAGGTGTCTAACACAGCGATTTTTTTTGTGGTTGCAGGGGGTTGGGTCATTGGGTTCCCTTGAAGAGTAATCTGTTGCGTAGCCGATCATAGAAACTGGTTTCAAAGCGTATAAAGGATGTTACGTTTTTTGATTTTGTTACGTTTAGGGTCAATTCATCGGTGGTTATCTGTTTGCGATAGTTGCCATCGATTAAGACTAGCATTTTTTCTTTGAGTACATTAAAGGTTAGGTTGGAATCTGCAGGGAACACTAGAGAATGAAACACTGTTAGAGAGCAAATGGGGGTTAGTACAAATGCATCAACTGTAGGATCTAGTACGGGGCCGCCTGCGGAGAGGGAGTAGCCGGTGGAACCTGTTTGGGTGCTTATGATTAGGCCGTCAGCTTGGCATTTTAGGAGGGGCTTGCCATCTTTGCAGATGTCGGCATATAGAATTTTGGAGGGTTCGCCTGTGGAGATGACAACATCGTTTAGGGCATCAGGGAGGATTTCTTTACCGGCGCATACAGCCATTTTTGCAGATTTTTCTATATGATAGTCACCATTTAGAATGCGGTCCACTGCGGCGCAGGCGTCTTGGGGCTCGATTTCGGCTAAGAATCCTCGAACACCCATATTGACAGTTAGAAGAGGCGTGTCGGGTTTTGGTGCGTTCATGGCAGCCCGTAGTATGGTGCCATCACCACCGATGGTTATTATAAAATCGGTGTTCATGTCGGCGAGGGGGATGAATTGTTCTTTGCTTGTGATTTTACCGGCAAGGGAATCATCTATGTAGACCTTTAATCCCTTCTGGGCAAGGTACTCTGCCAGCGTATCAGAAAGTTTTAGCGCCTGATTTTTGTCATAGCGGGAGACTAAACCAACGCTTTTGAACATATTATTCACCACTGCTAAATACGGGTGAACCTATCTTATATTAACGTTCGTAAGAAAGGGGGGTTTTAGCCGTTAAAAATTTTCAGCCACACAACCGGTAGCGTTTCTAAGTAGGCACAAGTATTTGGGTTTTGACAGGAAATACATTGATAACTATAACCTAAAAAAGTCAACAACACTGTTTTAACATAAAAATGGCAAAGTTAACCGTAAATATTTGAAGGTTTGCTGGTTAGAGCCCTAAAACCAACATGGCCAAGCATAGATAGGGTTTTATCCCATAATCGCCATCAATACTATTCCCTGAAGTCTTATCTATGCCCGAGCAAGAATTGCCCCCCTCCATCTTCTACATGCTGGAGCGAAATGTTGGCAAAAAAATTCAAGTTATTCTCGACCCCTCCTACGGTTTTGAAGGCACCTTAGTAGCGGTCACTCAAGGGCACCTCTCAGGCATTTGGCTCTCTGATACAGACGTAATTGTTCTGCGATCCACAATGGCACAACCAGTTCCACAGGTAGCTAGCCGAGAAGAAAGAGGCGAGATGTACCTAAACCTAAACACCGTTCAAAGAATAGAAATCCTACCGCCCACCCAACCCCGAAGCAACAGAGAAAAATAGAACATTATTCAAAATTGGATACATAACCATAGCTCAGTTAAAGCTAAGTCTGTGAGAAAGAATTACAAATTCAGATGTTAATTACCTCGAATTTGAGGCAATTAAAAAAGAACTAACAAAACGAAGTAGTTGTTAACAACAAGAAAGAAATTAGTTTAGAAGAAGATTTTTGCCAAGACTGAAACAACAATCAGTGAAATTGCTAAAGCAACAAGCAGTTCAGGGCGGATTTTTATGCCTTCAGTTTCTTCTTCGAAGAACCTCAGCAAACCTGCACTTGCAGCAGGCATTGGTCCGCCTTCCTTCTTACGTTTTCTCATACCCATAGATATCGTATCCTAAGAGTGTAATACATGTCTAATACAGGCTTAAACTAATTAAGCTTATGCCAAAAATCCACAATCAAACAACCACAACCAGATGAAAAGAAAACAGCTTTGATCACACTTCAACAACTCCACCCGTCACAACCAGCCAGTCTACACGTTTAGTTTTTGGTTGGTATACAAAAGCATCAACCAACACAGAAAAACCATTTAACTCTAACCACCCACCAAATACTCTTGCGAGGTTACGCTATGCAGATAAGTGAATTTCAAGAAATGATGAAGCGACTCTATTTTGAGCGCGATTGTGCACGTGGTACCCAGGGCACCTTTAACTGGCTGGTAGATGAAGTGCAAGAGTTAGGTGCAGAACTCAAAGGCAACGACCGCGAAGCGACCGAGAAAGAATTTGCCGATGTCATCGCTTGGCTGGCATCGCTGGCAAACATTATGGGCATAGACCTTGAAAAGGCAACGTTAGCAAAGTATCCAAATAAATGTCCCAAATGCGATTCATCGCCTTGTCAGTGTACATTTTAGCCAAGACGTTTCTGTCCCAGACCAGAGGAGAGCCAAACGTAACGGCGGCTACCTCTGCGCTCTATTGTGCCTTCAGATTTTAGGAGCCGCAGATGGTACATCACAACACTATAGGTCAATTTGGATGTTTGAGCGAGTTTAGCAGCACTAAAGGGCTCTCTGTCAAGCAACACTAAAAGTTTAGTTCGAGCCGAAAGCCCGCTTCGAATATTTCGGATGCTTTTCAGATAAGCGTTGGGATGCCAAGTTTGCTTTATTTACCTCACCACACAATTAGTGCACAGCTATGCTTGAAAAACTTAGCTATTTGAAGTCAAAGAGAGTGGCCTGTTTGGGTTTTTTGTTATCAAACATCAAAGTAATTTCCTCTTTGATAAGGTTCATGCGTTGGGTGTAATAGTTGGGCAACCCATATTTATCGACTAGTTGTTGAGCGGCTTTAAGATATTTTTCAATGTTACCACGATAGACAGTTAGGGTAAGAGCGCCGCCGCATCGGGTGCATTTGCCGCCAAGCGGGAGACGACGGTATTTTGCGTTACAGGATTTACATCTAAATCCCTGAGTGGAAAAGGCACGCATGTTTCCAGCGATGTCACGCATCAGATGGGTGTTGAGGACTTTTAGAGCAACCCGTTTGGCATCAACAGCATCGATTTTTTCGCCCAACCCCAGCTGCATGTTGAGCTTATCAGTCATAGATTTGAATTCTTTGTAACTGCTATTGGCGTTGCCCAGATTAATATTGGTGCAAGGAGTGGTAAATTGGAAGCCTTCAAACTGGCCTTCAGTGCCTAGTCGATGGCTGACAACATCCATAAAGGTGCTAATGAGACGGGCTTCACCTTTGATTAGGGTTTGTTTGTAGAATTCCAGAGGATAGGTTATACTGACATCGAAATCGTGAGCTTGGCGTTGTACTTCTTTGGTGTTTACAAAGGGGATAAGCAGAATGGGTGCATCCATAATACCGCCTATTTGGGCGGGTAAAAAGTTGCGAGAGAAATTAATCAGTGTATCAAGAGCTAGCATGATGGCGTCTTCGTCACCGTCACAGTCTCGACGTTTAGCGGAGTGCCAGATGGGGTGGGCATAGATTAAATTGCGGCTTGTGAAACCCACCACTCGACCCAAGATGCAAGCACAGGTGTGGGGGGCTAAGCCAAAGATTAGGTGTCCAACCATGTCTTCGGGTTTTGTAACGTTGTAGAAAGCGGGGAGTTTGTAGACCCGGGTGAGGAGTTCGTCGATAAAGTTAGCGGTTTGCACCAGGTATGTACCGGCGCTCCAGGGGATAACGACGTCTTGGATTTTTAGTTCGCAAACTTGGTTGGGATCGGTTAGGGGTAAGCCGTGGGTGTCGGCATGATAGCCCATTTGGTGCATCTTTTCAATGGATACCCCGATTTCAACCGGTGTGATATGAGTGAGAGGCGCGTTGGTACCGTCGAAGCGTATGGTACCATCCTTATAGGTGGATACGCCATGTTTTGCACGCAAAATACCTTTCTCTAAAATTTCAGGCATCTTGTCAGCGTTGGTTAGGCCCTTCACGCCTCGCAACATTTTAGGCGTTGAGCAACCAAGGTTGTTGCTTGCATTTGATAGCAGTTCTCTAAAGTTAAGGGGTTGGCGCTGATAGAGTACTGCATCGGCTTTGCAGGTGCCGCAGTAATCGTCTTTTAGGGCTCGACCGCATCTTGGGCAAACTTTTTCGGGAACCGTTGGAGCATCACAGGTGTCACATTTTATTTTTCGGGTGTAGGTTTTGCAATCGGGACATTTGCGCTTAGCTAAATCGACAAAAACGGGTCCTTTTTTAGCGGCTTCACAAAAGTCTCGATGGGAACCACCTGCTAGGCCTACAGGAAAAAGGACATGGACCATGGGACGCATTTCACGGTGTTTGGCTTTCTCGGGTCGACCCATACGACCACCCACATAGGTTGGAGCTTTATCTTTAACCTCAACACCGCACAATGCACTTAGCAATTCCAGTACAGTGGTTGCCTGCAGGGCTTCAGTTAGTCTAGGGGTCCCATAGCCAAGAGTAAAAGCCATCATCGCAGCATCTTCGCCGCTCATAACAAGTTTTCCATCAATGATGCTGTGGGGAGCGAAAATTTTGCGAAGCGACTTTATAGCATCCTCAGTTGCTATGCCGGTAATCATTGTGATGGTTGATGAATCACCATCAGCATCATCATTGTTGGTTAGGGTCACTTGGCTTGTTTGGAGCCATTGGCGTAACGGTTCTACTTCTTGAGGTGTTGAGAGGCTTGTCCAGTAGAAGGTTGCGCTGGGTGCAAGGGGAATACCAAAAGTTTGGCTAAGGGCAACGGCTTCTTTGGTTGTGGGTTTGTTTTGAAAGGGATCAGCTATGAAGTCTTCGAGACGTTCAGCTGGGATTTGGCAGTCTTGGGCGGCTTTTTGGTAGTTGCCGCTATATTTTGTGAGTGCATTTTGGAGGTCTTTTGTCCACCATTCCTCCACGTATCCTGAGGGAGGAAGTGCTTTGTTGCTGTAGAGAAAGTCTCCAAAATCAATGAGCATATCGCCTAGGAAGAGGATTTTTTGGATTTTGCCCTTAAC
Source organism: Candidatus Bathycorpusculum hydrogenotrophicum (assembly GCA_009783705.1). GTDB lineage: Archaea > Thermoproteota > Bathyarchaeia > Bathyarchaeales > Bathycorpusculaceae > Bathycorpusculum > Bathycorpusculum hydrogenotrophicum. The sequence goes on from WRCX01000001.1 coordinate 50,580, forward strand.
GGTGGATTCATAGTTCTCAAGTGATACTCTAACGACCGAGTTATCTTTGAGCAACACCACAGGTTTCTCGATGCTGTCTACGGGCATGGTAACGCCGCCTTTGCCGGGGAGTTCTAGGCGCATTTGGGTGCCAGCGGCTAGAAAGCTCTCCACAACAAGCATGGTGGCAGGATGGATGCCTACTGCTGAGAGTCCGGTGTTTCTTGATCGACCATATCGGAGTCTAAAACCGCCACGTGTTGAGGGGAATGCGAAGATGGGGCGCCCGGCAATTACGTCGTCCATAAAGCCGCCGGATTTTTTTTCAGATTTTTTCTTAAAGTTTTTGAGCCATTCCCAGCCTGAGAAGCCAAGTTTGTCGATGATGACATGGACTTTTAATGCGCGTCCGACGATACCGTCGTTTATTACGCGCAGAGCGCCGCCTCGGACGCGGTTAGTTTCGACTCGTTCGAGGTTACGATAAGAAGAGACCTCAACAGGGTCTGATTCTGTACCTGTGCATTCCACTGGTACAAGGTTGAGTGCTTTGCGGAGTTCTTCGTCGGGGATGTGATATTGGAAGCGGCCAACGGAGCGTTCGTAAAGTCTGAGTTCTTCTATGAAGCGAGAGATTTCTTCTTCGGTTGGCCTATAAACGTCTAACTCTAGTTCTCGTCGTACATAGTCGCCAACGACAAGGGTTAGAGCTTGATCGGTGCCTCCGGCTGAGCGTATAGGACCGGCAAAATAGATGCCTAGATAGCGGGTTTGGTCAGCGTTTTTTTTGATTTTTACTTGTGCGATGCCCTGAATTGGTGCAGCGGTTAAACCTTCAGTAAAAATTGCTAATGCGGTACGGATAGCTTGCTCGGCTAGTTTTTCGGGTGATTTTTCTTCATCCGTTTGGGCGAATTTGCCTTGTGCGATTTCTTTAGCGGCATAGAAAGCAATTTCTTCGCGGGGCATAGTTTTGCTGAGTTCGCGAATGCTAATAGCAACACCTTTGGGTCCAACCAGTCCCTCAACCAAATCGGCGATGTCTTGGGCTATGATGCACTCTGTTTTTAGTGCAGGATCTAAGCCTACTGATCGGGCGCTGTCGCTTATGGTGTAAAGATGTTTGAGTTCGGTTTCCATGGTTTGGATGTAGGTTTGGTAGTCCTTGCTTATGTTCAAACGGTCAGCAACTCACAGCCAAAATATACACTGAGAGTTATTTTGGTTTCGAATACAAATAGAAATAATATAAAAGAAGATCAAAGACCGAATTGATTGTTGCTGTTATATGTCTAGGGGTTTGTGGTGGAGGTTTTTTTTGTAGGGCCATAAATTCGATCGGTTAGCATACAGTAGACGTCAACTTCGCTCTGCGGTGCTTTGATTGTGAATTCTTCTTCGAGCCCACAACTACTGCATCTGGCAACGGAGCGTCCGCCTTCTTCTCTAAAGATTTCTACACGTACGGTTTCTTTTCCGCACATAGGGCAGGAGAAGAATTTTGGCAATTTTCTTCGTGGTATGTGAACAACTTTTTTGCGTCTTCGCCCCATATAATATCCTTCTTTATTATCAAATGATGGTGGATAATATTTATGCCTGTCCTTAAATACTTGCCTACTCACCATGAATAGGATGTGTATATTGTGAAGTTGATGCCTTCTATATTGGAGATGGATTTTGGGGAGGTAGAGAAAAGAATCTGCCGCTTCATCAAAGAATATGTTGAAAACGCGGGAGCAGACGGCATCGTTTTGGGGTTAAGCGGTGGCGTAGACAGCGCAATTGCCGCGGCATTGGCAAGTTTAGCTGTGGGCGGCGAGAATGTCTTAGCGCTTATGCTTCCAGAAAAAGAAACCAACAAACAAAAAGATCTCGATGATGCCATCGCCATCGCGGATCAATTTCATATCCAGACACAGCTCTGTGACATAACAGAAACCCTAAACGGCATCTACAAAAGTATCCCTGCCTTTGACCATGCCAATCGTCTCTGTAGAGGAAACATCAAAGCCAGGACGCGTATGATTTTTATCTACTACTATGCTAACAATCAAAATCGCATCGTTTGCGGCACTTCAGATAAATCTGAAACTATGATGGGATACTTTACGAAGTGGGGTGATATGGCAGCCGATATCACGCCAAACATTGATCTCTATAAAAGTCAAGTACGCAAGTTAGCCCTGCATCTGGGAATCCCAAAAGTGCTGGCACTAAAGCCTGCAACGCCTGCATTGTGGCCGGAGCAACTTGCGGAATCAGAACTGGAAATCAAGTATGAAACCCTGGATCTTATTCTCTATGGGCTTGAGCGGTTCATGAAACCTCAGGAAATCGCTGAAGAGCTAGAAATTGAGCAGGGTGCTGTTGATAGGATTAAGGCTCGATGGCTGGCAAATGAGCATAAACGCAGATTACCTCTTTCGCCTAAACTTGGTTTCCGAACGGTGGGAAATGATTTTAGGCTCCCAAGACACACCTACTAGAGAAGTGATCATGAAAACCAAAATCAAGCTTGCCCTCTGTCAAATCAGCAGTAAACGGGAAAACAAAGAAGGAAACCTTGCTCAGTTTGAAGAATTAATGTTTAAAGCAAAAGAGCAGGGAGCAGATTTAGCGATTTTTCCTGAAATGTCTCTTACAGGTTATGTTCTTCATGACCAGGTTTATGAGCAAGCTGAACAAATTCCGGGACCCTCAGTTCAAAGAGTTGAGGAACTAGCCAAAAAAACGGGTTTACATGTGATTTTTGGGATGCCGGAGCTGAGCGAGAAAACACAGGCTACACTCTACAATACCGCTGTGTTTGTGGGTCCGGAAGGATATATTGGCAAATATCGCAAAATGTATTTGCCTACCCATAGTGCGTTTGAAGAGAAACGGTATTTCCGTCCGGGATATGAACCTGCGGTGTTCCAAACCAGTATCGGCAACATTGGTTTAACGATTTGTTATGATATTTTCTTTCCTGAGGTGTTTAGGTTACCCCGACTAAAGGGGGCACAACTTATTGTTTGTATTTCTGCTTCGCCGGCGATGCGTCGTGGCTATTTTGAAATCTTGACTTCTGCTCGAGCTTTGGAAAATACGGCATATTTGGCCTACGTTAACCTTGTGGGTGTGGAGGATGGTCTGCAGTTTTGGGGTGGGAGCCGTCTTGTGGGTCCTACGGGGGATGTTTTAGCTGTGGCCAAGTATAATGAGAAAGATCTTGTGATTTGCGAGGTTGATTTTTCGGATTTGCGGATGGCTGAGGCGTTTATTCCTGCTTTGCGGGATTTGCGTCCGGAACTCTATGAAAAACTTAGGCAGTTTTCTGAGGAAATTTAGCTCGCATATAAGGTTGATGCTTGGAAACTGCATCACAGGCGCATCACAGGGATGTGATGTCTGTGATTTAGGGTGAAATAAGCGTGATTTGGGCGTGATTAGGTGATGTCACGGCTGTTTTTACAATATCACCTGTGAGGTTTAGCATGTTGGCGTGTGTTTTGGTGCTAGTTCGGGGCTAAAAAAGTGTGTTTTATTTCGCTAGAGATGTTAAAATTGGACAGGGATAGGCTTTAGGGCGTTTGCAAAAGTGCATTTTTTGTGTAAAGTTCAGGTGTAATGGCGTAAAAAAATACCGAGAAATTAACCTTTTCTATGTCAACTGGCATAAATCAAACGTTAAATACTAAATTATCAGATTTACAGAGTTATTTAGCTGAATAATGGTTGATTTAGTCATATTTAGAACTCAAATATAGCTGTAATTTGGGTTTTTAGGGCTTTGAAAGGATAAAAACATGAGTTAGTATACAAATCTGTATCCATTTAGACTATGGAGGAATACTGTAATTTGAAGCTAAAAGACGGTGTAACAGTCTGGTTAAATGGGGCATTAAATGACCCCATTGTCAAAATATTAGCCAAAAATAGCCAATTAACGAAAGTCCAGCTCGAAACTCTGCTTATTGACGTTTTATCCGAAAATATGTCGGACAAACAGCTAAAGTACGATGATAAAGCCGCATTACGACTAACAAAGGCGAAAATAAGCCGCGGTAGCTTTAATAGGACTTTAAAACAGTCCCGTGAAAACGTCATTAAATCCATCTATACAGTGTTACTTTTGGGGTATTTGGGTGTTTTTGAGAGTACAACTCTTGACCCGTATCTCGAAATAGCAAATAAACTACACGAATATGTCGAGGCGCACCAGAACGTACCAAGCAAAGAGGGGGAACTAAAAGACCATCAAAAAGTCATAGAAATCATCAGAAATGAGCTAGAAACGAGCCTAAAACGGCTTTCTAGCACCTCAGAAGGCCCTTTGTGACGTCACAAATCACAGTTTTTTCCCATCATTTTTTGCTTTTTTTAGGAAGTAAATAACCCTTCAAAAACAAGCTTTATCCAAGCGACAATTAACTAAAGAGACCTAATTTACAGACTTTTCAACCCATGGATACAGGCTGGAAGCGGAGCTTTAATACAATTTGTGATGTGTGATGTCATACTTTCCATGAAAGGAATCACCGATAACCTTAAAAGTCCATGGAGAATACTGTGATGTGTGATGCAACTGTTAAAATCACATAAAAATCACGGTTGAGTCACATTCAAATCACAGTTAAAGTCACGGAGGGAAAAATCACGGTTGATCTCACAATAGTAATCTTGGTCGTTTTAGCAACTGTCACTGTAGTAGCAGGATATCAGTACTATAAACACATCCGAATGGCACATCAAGAATACGAGAAAGCCAATATGGAATATGAAAAAGCCAACATGGAATATGAAAAAGCCAACATGGAATACGAGAAAGCCAAAGATTTCCTCGAAGATATTGTGCTAAGTTTTGATCGTGAACTTAAACGTGAATCAGCAAAGTTTGACACAATGGTATCAAAGGTTGAAGGAAGCTATACGACTGCAGATGTGAGTTACAGAAAAGCAGAGACAATTGAGCGTAAAATAGAACCAATGGAAACTCAGTTAGATGTGCTCATCCAATCATATAATACTATATCGCAAGAGATCACAGATAGTCAAACAGAGAGTATGCAGTATAATTCAAATGTGCTCTCAGGGTTGTCTGGTCTGGAAGTAAAACTAAAGGACATAGACGCTACACAGGGAGCGCTTAGAAGCAAAATATCAGACCTTGAAGAACAATTCAAAAAGTTAGCCGCTACTCCACCGCCACAACCTCAGTTTGCAACTGAAGTCATGTTACCGCCTATACCTATCAAACGTGATAAAGCACTAGCAGCATTAACAGATACTGAAATTCAAGTCTTAGAAATGCTCTCCAAAGAAGGATCGAAAACAGCACCAGAAATTAAAGAGAGGGTACATCTAAGCCGGGAGCATACTGCACGCTTAATGAAGAAACTCTATGAGGACGGCTATTTAGAGAGAGAAGCAGGCAAACTTCCTTTCCGCTATAGTATAAAAAAAGAAATGGAAGCACTACTACAAAAAGTAGAAAATCCTGCGATTTAATACACTACCTTGTTCTTAGAACTGTGTGAAGAACTGTGAACAGTTGTGAACGGCTGTGAAGTGCTACTTTATGATGTGTTGTTTAATTGCTGGTGCAATATTTGGTGCTGCCTTATATTTGAGGCTGTTTGAATTGCCGGTTCTAAGCAACATGCCTTTGTCGACCATACGTGCTAGATAAGTAGAGATGGTGCTTAGACTAACTGGTTCTTTGAGCTCTGTTTCATATATGGTTTGGATGTCTTTGGAAGTGAACCAGATCAATGGAAAATTTTTCTGGACAACATGTTGAACCTTTTCAAAACGTGATAGTTGCCGGTTAGGCATCGCTGGGCTGGAATTGACAACTGGGTTTTCGTTTGGTGCACCGCCTAACAACTCGACTAAATCAAGAAGACGCAGAGCTTTATCGCGGGTCACTTGACCCTCAAAAGCAATGGTATATCGATTCCCATCGCTGTCGAAGAGCTCAACACGCATTTTACGAGCCGGCACACTTTCACCTATAGGTTGTTCACAATATCTCTACTTCACACCTTATAACTGTGATGGTGAAACAAGCAATAAAAAAAAGTATAATTCAGACATAAAATCACTAATTAAGCTGTTTTTGTACTTATTTCAGAATTACCAGCTTCACAGAAAAACAGATTTGTGAAATAGCTAACTTGACGGTTTGGTTTAGGATTTCCAGTAGAAGTGTAGGGGTGCCTTGTTCACTGTAAACTGACCTAATTAGGATATTTTTCAACAAAACAGGCATATTAAAACGTCAGATTTACTACTGATTTACAAGCATTCACAGTTTTGTGAACAGAAAATCAGCTGTGAAGTTCGGTCAAACTTTACATGTTGATCATTAGGCAAAAAAATTCCAGACAGATCCAGTCCAAGCTGGCTAGCGTTACTTTTAGGCCGTTTTTCCATGGTTTTAGAACCACAGAGCCACCCCTCCATTTCCGCTCGAAGATTTTTAGGCAAAAAAGAAGTCAGGCGAGGCAGAAAAAATATTCACAGCAGGTTTGTCTAAGTTTTTGGACAAGAAGAATTAATATACATAATTCTGCGTTATTACAAAGAGTATAATCTTATTCATTATTATTATTACCAAACTACTTTAACGATTTTTTTCTCCAGTAGAAACTTTGGGGTGTGTGTTCTCTTGGTTGCTGTCTGTTTTCCTCTTCTTTTAGAAATGTTTTGTACTCAAACCAGTTTTTTGTACTGTATCCTTTATCTGTTCCACTCGAAATAACGGTTGTACCTCTGTGGAAAAGGACGATAGGGCAATATGGGAAACTCAGTATTAGATGACGTATTTGACAGCTTTGTCAATGGCATACGGCTGTTTAAAGATCGTGAAGTTCTAAGACATGATTATCTACCAGACAAATTACCCCACCGAGAAGACCAAATCCGCCTCTTAGGTTCAACTGTTGCCCCTGTCCTAAAAGATGCCCGTTGTTCAAACATATTTATCTACGGCAAAACCGGCACAGGCAAAACTGCCGTCACCAAATACGTTCTGAGCCATCTAGAATCAAAAGCCAAAGAGTACGGCGCTCAAGTAAAATTCTGCTACATCAACTGCCGAATGGTCGGCTCAGAATACCGCGTGTTTGCAAGTCTTAGCCAAAGCGTAGGCCTAAGCATACCCTTCACAGGTCTCTCTGTTGGCGAAGTCTTTGATCGCTTCCGCTCCGGACTGGATCAATCCCGCATAATCTTCATAATAGTTCTCGATGAAGTAGACTCACTAATCAAAGACCGCGGCGACGCCTTTATGTACGAACTTACCCGCATCAATGAAACCCTAAATAAAAGTAAAGTTTCCATCATCGGAATATCAAACGACTTACGATTAAAAGAATTCCTTGATCCCCGCGTCTTTAGTTCACTTAGCGAAGAAGAACTAGTTTTCCGCCCCTACGACGCAGGCGAACTCCGCAACATACTCCTCGAACGCTCCAAACTTGCTTTCCAAGACGGCGTGCTCTCTGACTCAGCCCTAAGTATCTCCTCAGCTCTAGCTGCCGCCGAACACGGCGACGCCCGACGTGCCCTAGATCTATTGCGGGTTGCAGGCGAAGTAGCTGAACGCCAAGGTGCAAAAGGCGTAACCGAAGAACATGTACGCCAAGCCGAAAAACACATCGAACACAACCGTGTCATCGAAGCACTCAAAAATCTAACTCTCCACTCAAAACTGGTGCTGTTAAGTGTATATCACCTAAACAAACCCAGCGCTACCACAGGCGAAATCTATGATGTCTACAACGAATTATGCGGCGAAATGGGCGCAGGACTTCTGACACAAAGACGCCTAGGTACCCTTGTTAACGAACTTGATTCCATGGGGTTGGTTAACGCCAAAGTTGTCAGCATGGGCCGCTATGGCAGAACCAAAAAGATCCGGCTTGAAATCAGTCGTGGTTTAATCCGCGATGTTTTTGGCGGCGATAACCGCTTTAGCCAATTGTTTGCCTCCTCTTCAAAAAATAGCAACAAAAACTCAGGATAACGGATTTATAAAATCTAGAACTGCAGTTTCTCTTGTTTGCAGATTTATCACTGGGACTTTTCCTGGGGTGGGAACTAGACCTAGTTTTTCCATATAATCAGTTTGTTCCTGCCAGCCGCCTGAATTCACCACCAAAACTCCACGGTAGTTACAAAGACCATTGACATGAGTATGGCCGGCATGGAATATGTCTGGAACTTGGTCGACAACAAGATAATCACGGTTCTCAGGTGAGAGCATGGTTTTCCCACCATATACCGGTGCTAGATGGCGGCACTGTATCAGTAGTCGCATTGATTTTTCGGGATGCTCATTGTCCATGCCTGGTACAACTCCAATTATGTCATTTAGACTCACACCATGAAACATCAAAACTTCAATGCCATGTAAACTGAGATAGCATGGACTTCCAACAGAGTGAATGTTTGTTTTGTTTTTGATAGATGTAAGATAACCCTCTGGGATGGCGGGTTGGGGTTGGGATTTGCGTGCGGCGTCATGGTTACCCGGTGAGAGCACAATTTCTATATAATTTGGAATTTTTTCTAAATATTTAGTTGCAAAATTATATTGTTTATGTATGTCACGGATGGTTAACTCTGTTTGTTGCCCTGGATAGATACCCACCCCATCCACGATGTCCCCAGCAATTAAGAGGTACTTTACTCTGCCTGCTATCTCTCGCATTGCAGGGGTTCCATATTTTCCTCTGAGCCAAAGTATGAAACGTTTGAAGGCTTCTTTGTTGAACTTTGTACTGCCAACATGAATATCTGAGGTGAAGACTGCATAGACCGGTTCTTGTGCATGCTGAGGTACTTTTCTGCCCACTTCGGGAAAAATAATGTCCTCAACCATCAAGAGATTTGTTTTAGTCTTGATAACTGCCGCACAGAAAATAGTGTCGGGTAGAAGCATAAGCGCTTTTCTTTTAACTTCCTCGGGTGCCTTTTGTGGTACTAGAATAGTTGCACTGCCCCCCAGATCCTCTACAGAGAGTATAGTGCTATTTTTGGAGTCTCGCTTCTCAGTTAACATGCATATAACTTTAAGTTTGGATTGAGGCTGTGATTTGAGTGCTTCCACAATAGGTGTGGCGGCTCTAACATCCATTCGCTGTCTGAGTATTTTCTCTAAGCGTTTGAAGCGGTCTTGGAAGAGCCCTTTGTATTCTTGAAGAGTACCATTGGAGGTTAGTTTGCCTGTGGCATCTTCGAGAATTTTGAGTTCTGAGGGGATGTCTTTGGCATAGGGATAAAAATCGCTATCTGAGCCGTTAAAGCGTACTACTGTTGATTCAGAATAGTTTGGTTCTGACGTGGGTGGTGGCGATGATGGTTGGATGTGTTTTTTGATTGTTTCTTCAACGGTTGCGGTCGCTTGTTGTATAATTGCTTCAAGAAACTCCCGTTCGATAAACATGGGTTTGTCTGTTAGTGCTTCAAGTTTTTGAATTGCCAGCGTCATAATTTCAAGGGGATCGTTGACTTCTGCGTTTTGGATGAGAAATTCAAAGGCTTCGCTGTTTAATTGGTAGCCTGCTGTTATAGTTGATTCGATGGCTCTTTGGAGTTTATCCTGTGCACTCATCATTCTGCCCATGTGATGCTTAATTAGTGTTTAGCCAGTATTGTGTTTGAGTTATTTACTGTTTTGCGTTTGCCGATTCACTTTTAGGAGTCAGCGCTAAAACTATTAGGGCATGCGATAGGTTTAACTTACTTTTACTGGGCTCTCAGCTGTTTCGATATGATCTCCTTACTGATTCTTGGGTTGAAAAAACCCAAATGCCCGCCAGTCCCCGGAGTTCCAGTTCGGTGCAGGGTCCGTATCCTGTTTTGTTTGTTATGGATGAAAAGCTTGTAGTTACAGCTGAATTCTATTTGGGGCCCCACCGTTATGAGCCGAAAGTTTTGGTTTATGATCCTAAGAAAGATGTTTGGAGTGATGAGTCAACGGGGCCTATGGTTATTTGTGATGGGCTGGGTTTGGTAACCTCAGGTGTTTTTGCTCCTCAAAGAGTCTATTTTGTGGGCTCGGCGCCGGGTAGTACTCGGGGGGAGGTGTTGACTAATCAGGCTTATAATTTTGCAGATATGGTGCTTGGACAATTGGTGAGGTATGCCTATGCCTCGGTTAGATTTTGGTACGGTGGTTGTGGATGATATTTTATACGTAATTGGCGGGTATATACATGTTTCAGTTTATCCCTATACACATTATAGTGCTTTAGTTGAGGCGTATGTGCCGTTTGGTTATCGGTCTATACCAACCATTGGGATGGTTTCGCCGTTAGATGTGGTGTATAATGTGTCAGGTGTTGATTTGGAGTTTGTTGTGGATCGGCCATTTAGTTTGTTGTATTATTGTGTTGATGGAGGCGATAATGTGATTTTTGCTGGGAATACTGCTTTATCAGATTTGTCGGGTGGGGTTCATAATGTGACTGTTTTTGCGGAGGATTTTTTGGTAATGTGGGGGTTTCAGAAACTATTGTTTTTACGGTTGATTTTGAACCTGATTTCATATTACCGGTTCCTGTTGTTTGTGGCATTAGTTGTGGTGCCTGTGTTAGTTGCAGTTGTTTTGTTTTTGTTTTTGTTTTTAAGGCGACACAGGGCTGGCAGTCTTTACAGGCGGATTTAATACACCTGCGTTGGAATGTTTATGGGTTATATGCATCGGTAAAACTATTTAGCGTTTCTAGATAGGTTTAACTGATTGTATTTTTATCCTACCGATATATCAACTATAAAATAATTCATATAAGCCATCAAATGTTTAGATGAATTATATTGGTGGTTAATGTAATGGGCGAACTACGTAAGGTTCAACAGACGCCAACCGGCACCTACTTTATCTGTCTGCCACGTGATTGGGCAAAAGAACACAATCTCCAAAAAGGTTCCCAAGTAAATCTAGAAGCCTCAACTGATGGTAAACTCTTAGTCGATACCCAATTTGACATAGAACCCCAGCCAAAAATAATCACCCTCAAAATAGGACCCTACTTGAGCCGCGAAATTATTGGTCACTACCTCTTGGGTTATGATATAATCCGAGTAGAAGCCAAAGGCCGCATAGACCCCGCGGTGCGCAACCAAATCAAGTCCACTGCAAATTCTCTGGCGGGATTGATGATTGTTGAGGAAACTACCTCAATGATGGCCCTTCAATGCCTAATGCAGCAACCCTTCACCTCACCAAAAAAACTGCTCCAACGCAACCAAGGCAGCGCTGCCTCCATGATCCGAGATGCCGCCAGCTCATTTATCAACCGTGACACCGATATGGCACAAAACGTCATCGAACGCGACGTTGAAAACAACCGATTCTACTTTTTGCTCGTACGAATACTACGTACCATAATCCAAAATCCCCGACAAGGCGAAAAATTCGAAATAACCCCCATCGAATGCATAGACTACCGCCTAGCCGCAAGCCTAATCGAGGACATAGGCGATGTCTGCGTCCAAATTGCAACCACCACCCTAGCACTCAACGACGCCAAACTCTCCGACGAAGTACGCAAACTCCTCGCAGAATTACAATACGCCTGCTTTGAAGCCAACGAACAAGCCTTCAAAGCCTTCTTAAACAAAGACATCTCCATAGCAGAAAATGTACGCGATATGCGTGCAAAAATCGAAGCCGCCTCACTAGAAATTGAAGATGCCGCAAAAAATTCCTCCGTGGATTTAATGCCCCAAATACTAGCTGTACGATCGTCTCTAAAACAAATCTATGAATGTAGCGTCGACATGGCTGACCTAGTCGTATAACTCTCTTTAATATACAAAAATAATTTTTCTTTTTATTTTAAGATGTTAATGAGGTTTAGTGTTCCATCCGGTTGAAAGCTGGCAAAGAAAACATTTCGACCAAAAGGCGAATTGCTATAGTCATCTGATCCTAACAGGTCTAATGATGGGCCTTCATAGATCCTGTCATTTGATTGTAAAGATCCATAACTGGAAAAAGATATGCGTAGTTCAGTTATTTCTGGAATTATTCCCGTTTTATTTTGATAGGCCTCTATGGCACAGTTGCAGTACCACCGAAGTCCTAAATCATCAATTTGCTGAAGCGCCTTATCAGATGATTTTTGTTGAGGCGCTATTTGAGATACTGCGAAGGTGTTATCATATGCTGAAACTATTGGAACATCATATACCTGATAAGCTTCACCACTTTTTGCACTAAAACTAATCGCATTGCTTCTCGGGGCGTTAAAGAAACTGTTAGATGACTGTTGAGACAGTACAAATTCAATTCTTCCTCCCATATAATCAACAGTATCTAATGAAATGCCGCCTATGATAGTTTCGCCCGGGTGTTCTAACATGAAAAGCTTGAAGGTAAGCGTGTTTTTGACACTTTGTGCCGCCTCAATTAATGATACGTCTAATATGTGAGGATAAGAAATGGTAACACCGGGTTGTGCGGTGCCAAAAGTTGGGGGATACTCAACATGTCCACGTGCGTAGCCTTCAAATGTTGCAAAGCTTAGAGAAAAAACTGTCACTGCGAGCAGTGTATATTTTAGTGTTCGTCGAAGTAAACCATGGGACACTAACCAACCAATGCTCATAACCACAATTAAACTAATTGTCACAATTTTTATCCAAGAATTACTGAGAAATATTATCGCAGAAAACAAACCCACCGCAGTCATTACGACCATAAACAAATTTTTACCGCTTGCATAGCTACTGTTCTTTGAGGTCATTTGTTTTACCCTTCACCGTTCGACCCTTAGTGTGGACGTTGCAATTTACACACATTTCCTATGTTTTAGCGTTATGTTCGATTTATGACAAACGTTGCAACAATATTACGTATTGCCCATCTTTCAACATACTGAATATGTACCGTTCCTCTCTTTTGTATGCAACAATATCCAACGTACCTTCGGCCAAATGTTGCTTCTCAATAGATGCTGGCTTGAGGGGCTATTGTTTGTCGTATTTCATGATTTCGTCATTTATTATACAGAGTTCGATTCCTGCTTGTTTAAACATCTCGATAGTGTCTGCATCGGCGTGGTAACGTTTCTCACACACAACGCGTTTGATGCCCGCGTTAATTATCATCATCGCACAAGTACGACAAGGTGTCATCTTACAAAACAACATAGCACCCTCTAAGGGAATCCCAAACCGTGCCGCTTGGAGAATCGCATTTTGCTCAGCATGAAGCGTACGCACACAATGCATACTTACTTCCCCATTACCATTAGTCATCTGACGAATATCATGACCTGCCTCTGAGCAGTGTGGTAAACCCGAAGGAGAGCCAACATACCCTGTTGTCATAATACGCTTGTCTTTGACTATAACACAACCACACCGACCTCTATCACAGGTTGCACGTGCCGCTACAGCTTCACACATATCCAAAAAATATCGATCCCAATTAGGACGTAACTTAGACTGGTCTGCCGCCATATTGATACCTCAACTTAAAAAATGTTATCGACCGACTTAATAAATGGTCTCTGTCTGTATAGCGGTTATTTTTGGATGATGTGAATTTCACGCCCAACTTTATGGCGTTCATCCATCTCTACCAATGACGCCATACCCATAAGCCGACCATGCTCAGGCGCATCAGAACTAAACAACTCATCAGTAAAAACATAAATTCGTTTAAAACCAACCTCTTTGAGCTTCTCATCAATAGACATAGTCACCGCCTCACGCGAACGGGTACGAATATAGGGTGTAACCAAAACCAGCCGCCCGCCCGATCTCAAAACCCGATAAGCTTCTTCTATAAATCCTAAAAACAGCGGTTCGAGCTTCTCGATGATTCTTTGCGCATAGGCTCCTGTTGGAGTTTCACGGATCGCCGGACCCAAATCCGGCTCAGAAACAACACAATCAACACTCTCAATTCCCACCTTCTCAGCCAACCGCTCCACATCACCCAGTAAAACCCGAAAATCTGCTCCCGAAATATCATAATCATCGATAAGCCACTCAAGATTCTCCTCTGATGCCTTAATACACCACGAATTAACATCCATCCCAACAACCGCGGCATGTTCCAGCAGGGCTTCTTGGAGAATAGTGCCCACCCCACAAAACGCATCAAGAAGTGTTTTCTCCTCTGTGCAGGCTGAGAGGTTAACCATCATACGTGCCAGCCGTGGCGGCATACCAAAGATCGCCCGCTGATTGGGTTTGTAAACATCTCTTTTTTGAAACTCAAACGGATTATGTACCGCAACGGTATTGGCGATCCAAGTTTGAGTTTTACCGATGCAAAGAAGTACTTCCGCTTGATTTTCTACTAACTTCTTTTTGAGCACCTCAACATGACTAAGCTGTGCCTCACTACGATCTGGTCCAGTACCCATAAAACTTGACTTCTTACCCTGCGCTACCAGTTGATCTTTAATAGCGCTACCTATGAAGCGCTGAATTCTACCCCCCATTGGTTTTATCGCATTATCCGAGGTGTAGATGCTGATACCAAAGAGCAACTTATTGGGTGCTTTTGTCATGCCTTCCAATGCGTTGCTGGTGGTGATGATTTGTACTGTTTGCCTTTGAGCGGGTTTATTTTTTTCAAGAAAGGCTTCTTTGAGCGTTTTTGATGGTAATGTTATTTTTACATGTGCAATTTTTATGGTTCCACCCAAATCGTCAATGATTTGGGGGTTAAGCTGGGTTTCAAAGGTTAATGTGAAGAATTCGGTTGAGAAGTACTCGATGCTAAACTGAGTGTTTCGTGCTTGGAAATATGTGGTAAGCTCTGCTAATGAGAGGGCCCAGTTTTTGCCTGAAATAAAGATATATGTTGGCATTTGGGAAAAAGAAAGGTAGCCTGCCTAATAAGCTGGTGATGGATAATTGTTGTAGTTTAACATTTTTAAGTAAATAGCGAAAACTATCTATAGGATAGAAGGTTTTAAATAAAGGCTGAGAATATTCGTTACTGCTTTAAGCAAATTACGAAATCTGCTGGAGTATGAATACATGCACGCAAGAAACTATCGTCACGTAAAGAATCGTGCCTACACAAGAAAGGATTATGCAAGAGGTTTCCCACCGCCTAAAATCGTAAAGTTCACTATGGGTGATACTAAAGGCCAATTTGACATTGAAGCGACGCTTCTTGCTACTGAGCGCGTGCAAATTCGTCACAGTGCACTAGAGGCTGCACGTGTCGCGTCAAACCGTATTTTAATGGACAAACTCTTAACTGAGTATTATCTGACGGTTCATACTTATCCGCATATTATTCTTCGGGAAAACAAGATGATCTTTGGTGCTCATGCTGACCGTCTTCAGCAGGGTATGAGGCGTAGTTTTGGTACCGCTGTTGGTACTGCTGCAAAAGTAGAGGTAGATCAGCCTATCATTACTGTTAGGGTTAAGGCGGGTGCTTTGGAGACAGCTAAGGAATCTCTTAAACGTGGCAGTGCAAAGCTTCCGATTCACTGCAAAATAGTTGTCAAAAAAATTCAGCCCGCTCCTAGTAGTAGTCCGGTTGAGCAGGCTGAGTCGGAGTCTGAGAGTATTTGAGCGACGGTAAAGTGGTCGAAAAACAGAACGCGCTTGTTTTATTTTTTGATCATTTTACCAACACCGATGTGGCTATTGTCGGTGGCAAGAATGCTAGTCTTGGTGAGATGATTTCTGCAGGGTTGCCGGTTCCTTTTGGTTTTGCTGTGACTGCTCGCTCGTATGAGCGCTATATTGTTGAGACGCAGCTTTCTGAGAAAATATATAGTATAATTAAAGATACTGTTAAAAATCCAAATGATCCTAAACAGTACGATATTGCCTCCAAGCATATTCGGGAGCTTATGGAAAAGACTCCGATGCCTAAAGATATCGAGGCTGCTATACGAGAGGCCTATATCGAGCTTAACAAACGCTTAGCGTTAAAGGATACGTTTGTGGCTGTGCGTTCTAGTGCGACGGCGGAGGATTTGCCGGATGCTTCTTTTGCTGGTCAGCAGGAGACTTATCTTAATGTGAAGGGTTCTGATGATCTTATTGAGAAAGTGGTTAAGTGTTGGAGTAGTCTTTTTACTCCGCGTGCAATTTTTTACCGCAACGAGAAGGGTTTTTCTCATGAGAAGGTTTTCATCAGTGTGGGTGTGCAAAAGATGGTTAACAGCCGTGCTGCTGGTGTAATGTTTACTATTAATCCTGTTTCAGGTACTCCTGATGAGATTGTTATTGAGGGTAATTTTGGTTTAGGCGAAACAGTTGTAGCCGGTGCGGTTACTCCTGATAATTTTGTTGTTGATAAAGAGTCTCTTAAAATTAAGGCTTGCAATATTGCTAAAAAAACAATCAAATACATCCGTGATCCCAAGACGGGCAAAACCGTTCATCTTGATGTTGCTGAGAGGGAGCAGAAGCAGGTCTGCATTACCGATACAGAGATTGCGTACTTGGCCAATTTGGCTAAGCGTATCGAGAACCACTATAAGCGTCCTATGGATATTGAGTGGGCCATAGATCAGGATTTTTCCTATCCTGCCAATATGTTGTTGGTTCAAGCACGTCCTGAGACTGTGTTTGGGACAAAAATTATGGAGGAAACAAAAGTGGAAGAAACTAAAGCTCAAAACGTAAAAATTGTTGTCCGTGGAATTTCTGCTGGACGACGAGGTTATGGTGTAGGTAAAGCTCAAATTGTTCTCAACCCCCAAGATGCACATGAAAAAATGACCAAAGGCGCTATCCTTGTTACCGGCATGACTGACCCTGACTTTGTTCCCTTCATGAAAATGGCCTCAGCCATAGTTACCGATAAAGGCGGCATAACCAGCCACGCAGCGATTGTTAGCCGTGAACTCAACATTCCCTGTGTAGTAGGAACTGAAACAGCCACCCAAGTCATGCAAACCGGAGAAGAATACACCGTAGACTCTCGAAACGGTCTCATCTATGAGGGCATACTTGAACAAGCCACCGCCCCACCCACAAATGTTTGCGCAGCAGTCCAAACAGCTGAACCAGCCCCCGTCACAGCAACAAAAATTTATCTAAACCTTGGCACTCCTGAGATGATCGAGCAGTACCAGAATTTACCCTTTGAAGGCATAGGTTTGATGCGCACCGAATTTATCATGGCAAGCGCCATAGGCAAACATCCCATGCTCTTTGTTGACAACAATGAAAGCCAACAGTTCGTTGACACCTTTGCTGACAACATTGCAAAAGTGGCACGCGTCATCCAACCAAGACCCGTTGTGGTACGCTTTAGTGACTTTAAGACAAACGAGTATCGCAACCTCAAAGGCGGCGATAAATACGAAATTGTCGAAGAAAACCCCATGCTTGGCTGGAGAGGTTGTAGCCGCTACACCAGCAAATGGTATGAAGCAGCATTCCGATTAGAATGCCAAGCCATCAAAAAATGCCGAACTGAATGGGGCCTAAAAAACGTCTACGTCATGCTTCCAATGGTCCGAACACTCTGGGAAGCCAAAAAAGTTTTAGCCCTCATGAAAGAAGAAGGCCTAGAACGCAACAAAGACTTCAAAATCTGGTTCATGGCCGAAACACCCTCCATTGCCATCCTAGCAGACGAATTTAGCAAACTCGTTGACGGATTTAGCATCGGCAGTAATGACATGACCCAAGGCATCCTCATGATTGACCGTGACAGCGAACGCCTCGGCCAAATGGGATACTTTGACGAACGCGACCCCGCAGTTAAACGCATCATTGCTCATCTCATCAAAGTTGCACACGAAAACGGATGCACCGTTAGCATCTGCGGTGAAGGCCCAAGCAACCTACCCGACTTTGCAGAATTCCTTGTCCGCGTAGGCATTGACAGCATCTCAGTTAACAATGATGCCATAGTAGCGACCCGCAAACATGTCGCTCAAGTAGAACAAAAACTTATACTAGAGCGTCTAGCTGAGCAAGCCGCAATAGCCTCTGGTCGCCCAATCAAAAAACCCACTCCCGACTGGGAATGGAACCCCTAAACCCCTTTGGGTTTAAATGTTTGTTTAATTTTTTATCTTAACCGTTGTTAGTGGATACTATGTTAGGGTTTGATTTTGAAGTCGACAAACTAAAACAGGAAATCACTCGACTGGGTGCTAATCGGGTCTTACTTCAAATGCCTCAGGGCCTAAAACCTCACGCAACCCAATTTGCCCAACTGGTGCAATCCTGCAATGCCCTCCCAATTGTCTTAGTTGATCCCTGCTATGGCGCATGTGACATAGCACAAAACGAAGCGGAAGGATTAGATGCTGATTTGATCGTACATATTGGACACACCCAAATGATCAATCAAACAAAAACACCCACCCTCTACATAGAAGCCCACGCTAATCTCCAAATCACATCCGCCATCCAGCAGGCCCTCCCACTACTAATAGATTACAAAACAATCGGATTAACCACCTCTCTTCAACATATAGAAACCCTCAACAGCACAAAACAACTCCTAACCGAACACGGCAAAACCGTTCTTATCGGCGATGCAGGCCAGCTCCCCTATGCCGGTCAACTACTTGGATGCAACTATAGCAACGCTAAAACAATCGCCCACCAAGTTGATGCTTTTCTCTTTATCGGCGGCGGCCTATTCCACGCCCTCGGTGTTGCTTTAGGCACAAACAAACCCACCATCATCGCTGATCCCTACGACAACAAAGCCTACTCCATCACCAACCAAGCCCAACGACTACTACAGCAACGCTATGCAACTCTGCAAGCCGCCAAAGACGCAAAAACCATCGGCATTCTGGTTGGCCTAAAACTAGGACAAAAACATCTCTCCCAAGCCCTAACCGCCAAAACCACAGCCGAAAAATCTGGCCGAATTGCCCTCCTATTGGCTGGACGAGAAATCAACCCCGAGGCACTTATGGATTTTCCCAACATCGATGCCTACATCAACACCGCCTGCCCCCGCATCTCCCTTGACACTCCCAGCAAATTCCAAAAACCCATCCTGACCCCTAACGAGTTTATGGTACTCTGCGGCGAAATCTCATGGACCGACATGCTCAAAAAAGGCTTATTCGAAAACTAGATCTCGAGCTCTTTGTAGCTTCATTACAGCCTCAACCCAACCCCCAAGTGCAACTAGAACAGTATACCACACCTGAAGCCATAGCCGCCAACCTACTCTACCTAGCCGCATACACCCACAACGATATCATAAGCAAATCCGTGTTGGATTTAGGATGCGGCACAGGCCGATTAGGTTTGGGTGCAGCATTTTTGGGAGCGACAGAGATTGTTGGCATAGACCTTGACCCCATCGCCATAAAAACCGCCCAAACAAACACCCAAAAAACGGGTTTATCTAACTGTGCGCAGTGGATCAACGGTGACATATCTGCTATTGAGGGTCGCTTTGATACGGTGGTGCAAAACCCGCCGTTTGGAGTACAAAACCGTAAAGCTGATCAAGCCTTTTTGGTTAAAGCCCTTGAAGTCGCAGACAAAGTCTACTCCATTCACAAACATCCCGAAGTCGATGAACATTTAATAAAGATGCTAAAATCCAGCGGGAGCTTGTTCAGGTACATCCCTCTCCCTTTTTGGAAGGGTTTATAGCTAAATCTGGCGGAGCCATAACTGCAGTATATTCAATGCTTATGACTATTCCCAAGATGTTTGAGTTTCACCGTAAACTTAAACATGACTTCGTAATTGATCTATACATTATAGAAAAACAGCAGTAACTGCGTGAATAAAGCGTAAACTGATCGTATGTTATAAAACAACACTTGGGTTGGTTGTTTGAGCAAGGTTACCCTCGGTATCGTAGGTGTCAAATCGAAGTGGCGAGTATAGCCCTATAGACTGGCGGTGTTGTTTTTCTATTTGTAGTCGCCTTGGATGGGTGCTCTTTTTGTTTATCAAAAGGTTTATTGAGTAGAATCGAAACTAAACTTATGCGTTTATCAGAATTAACTTACTATTTACGTAACGAAGATGAATATCATGACATTAAAAGCTCCTGAACAAAAAAGTGGTCACCTCGTAATACCCGGCGAACGTCTCGGGGTCATCGAAGAATTTATTCCTGACTCAGGAACCTACGTCAAAGACGGTGTGATATATTCAAAGATTGTTGGCCACAGTCTTCTTGATTTGCAGAATCGGCGCGTCTCTGTTTATCCTTCTATTACTTCTGCTGTGGTACCCAAAGTTGGGACCGTTGTTATTGGACAAATTGGTAATGCCCAGTCCGATAATGTTTTAGTGAAAATCTTTAGGGTGGGTAAAAAACAAGTTTCTGGTACCTTTGGCGGCATACTCCATGTTAGTGATGTTTCTGATCGATATGTGGAGTCGATGGGTGATGTATGTAAACCCGGTGATATCATTCGTGCTAAGGTTATCAGTGAGAAAAACCAAATTTTCCACCTCTCAACCAATGACAAAAATCTCGGGGTGCTCTATGGTTTCTGTAGTCGAGATGGTACCCTGCTAATTCAAGACCATTATGATCTCAAATGTTCTAAATGTGGTAATGTTGAGCGCCGCAAGATGGCTCCAGATTACGGTAAAGAATCGCTATATAGAGGGAAAATAAGTGAAAGTTAGAGTGCTAAAAAAAGAAGGAAACGAACTTAAAATTGAAATTGAAGGCGGTAGCCATGGTATATGTAACCTTATTCAGAAACGTCTTCTCGAAGATGAACGTGTAGAGTTTGCAGGTTATGATGTGCCGCACCCCTTAGCTTCCAGCCCCATAATATATCTGCGTATGAAGGGCCAAGCCAAACCTGAGGATGCCCTAATTGATGCTGTTGCCAAAGTGCGCGAGACTAACGATGCTTTTGGCAAAGAGCTGGCTCGTATTTTTAAAGCTTAACTCTTTTTTATTCTGCTCTGGGTTTACTTACTTGTTTGCTGGTGTAGTTGTAAACCTCAAGGGGCATGGTTTCTTTATTCCAATAGGTTTCAAAATAGCTTCTGGCCAGCATTATGACTGAGGGGCTGTTTGTCCACAAGACGGGGGTTTCTGCAAAATTGCGCTCTTCAAATGATATTATTATTTCTTTTCCATCAAATATGAAGAACTGTGCTCTTGGCGGTGGTATACTATCTTCCATTTTTGCATTGGTTTGCTCATTGTAAACTGAGAGTTTGTTTGTGTCTTTGTCAGTGTTTATTTTTTTGGTTATCCACCTTATTTTTACGCCTTTGTCTTTGGCGATCTTGATTGATTCTTCTACGCTGGTTAACCATGGTAAGAGTTCTCTGTTTGGTGTGAGACTGTCTACTGTGCTTTGAGTTTTCTCAATGGATTCTTGGATTTTACGTATGATGGATTGTTTTTCTGTGATCATTACAATTTGATCTTTTTCATGATAACTTATGGCTGAAGTGTACTTTTCGTGAGCATTATTGGCGAATTCTTCAGCTTTTCGATTTAATTCCTGAAAATTTTCTTTCTTTTTTTCTATGAGAATGGCTGTTGCTTTTTTGGGTTCGACTGCGCGAAATCTAGTTGGTTTGGATATTATTTTTTCAACTATGCCTATTTGTTGAAGTTCGCTTAGTACGCGGTAGATGTCTTGTCGAGCTATGCCTGATACTTTAAAGATGCTGAATGCTTTAGATGCGGTACCTAACCTTAGGAGTGCTAGGTATACTTTTGTTTGGTTGATTGTTAGTCCCAGTTCGGCGAGTATTCTGTTTTCGTCGCTGTCGCTAAATCCTTCCATATTACCTATTGTGTATGTTTTTCTTTTTAACCTTAAGCCTTTATGTCGGATGCTAAACTTATGACATTTTTTAAAAGAATGCTTTAGACTTGACCTGTTGTGTGTAGTTGCAAAAATTTCTTAAAATTAAATTGTTTATTTGTGTGGTATTGGGGGAAACCGGTTGATAAAAAACACTGTGGTCTGTGGTTGTTGTGTTTGTTTGTCTATGTGTTTCAGTTTGTAGGCTTCGTGAAGGGGCTCTGATGTGGTGTGGGTGGTTGTTGCTTGATGTGCTGTCAGTTTTTAGTTGTATGTGTGTATTTTGAGCCGGTTTGGTTGTTGATTTCTTTTGTTTTGTTTGATTTTTATTCTGTTATATTTTTCGTGCTGTCTTGTCATAAGCGATACTTACGGCTTTCTTTTATATATTGACCATTGCATTGATTCTACCCACAAAGCGCTTGACAGATCACAATAGATTTGCTGGCGCTCAAGGAGAAAAAAGAAAAATGCAAACAAAAAACAAACTATTTGCTGCAATCGTAACTATAATACTAGTCGTATCTACGTTTACAGCTCTCGTCAACATACAACCTGCTGCAGGCTACAATGCCGCAACTCAAGCGGCCATCGACGCAGGCATGAAATGGGATCGAACCGAGGATGCCACTTCTCAGAGAATACTGATGTGGGAACGATACAAAGACAAGGTTCCAACATACACCTATGGTGTGGTTACACCTAACCCTGCTGCTGTGGACACTCGCGTATCACTCATTATATTCAACCCTATGCTTCCTCCAGGCGCATCACCAACTAATCAAAGCGACGTCCGCTATCGATACAAAGTAGAAATCACCGATCCTGACGGCAACAAACAATTCTTAAACGGCGGTCATGAAGGCGATATTTATGTCTCTGACTCAACAGGAACAACGTACGCATTCTTCACACCTACCAAAATTGGCAACTATTCCGTCACCATCATGTTCCAAGAACTTTACTTTAAATGGTGGTCTGCCCTTAGCGTTCAGAGATACTATACTGGTACTACATTCTTGGCTAGCAACAGAACCTACAATTTAGAAGTCCTACAAGAAGTCCCTCCACCAACTATGATAACTTGGTATCCTCTTCCTGAGGAATACTGGTCTCGTCCCATAGATGGTCAAAACGATTCTTGGGGTGCAATTTCATCTAACTGGCTCAACAACGCAAAAGACCGAAACTACGGCAGCGTCGAAAACAGATACCAACCCGAGGGTATTGCTCCTAACAGTGGACACATACTCTGGACTAAGGTAACTGAAGACGGCGGTGTTGTTGGTGGAAACCAATACTTCTTCGAAGAAGGTGATAGCGGTGAAGTCTTTAATGCAGGTCACCAATACCAAACAAGATTCCAAACACAGATCATGATGCACGGCAGATTAACCTACCAAGAACCTATATCATTCTCAAACACTGGCGGCGCTTGGGTTACTGTAGATTTGAACACAGGTGAAGAGATTTGGCGCAACCAAACCATGAGTGCTGCTCCTTCATTTGGTTACTACTACGCTTTTGACAACATGAATCAACACGGTGTTGTAAACCCTGGCTACATATTCTCAAACAACTTTGGCACTGCAATTCATCCACGCTATGGTACAACAATGGGAATCTCTGTCACAAACGTTCCTTCTAGCGACGCAGAAGTAATCGGAAACAAAGGCGAAGTCCTACGATATGTCTTTGTTAACCGAGGCACTACAGCAAATCCAGAATGGTGGCTCTATCAGTGGAACTCCTCCCGAGTGTTTATAGACCCTATCGGATCAGCAATGAGTCCAGCTACAGGCACTCTAAACGGTGGAATCACTGGATCCAGATGGCCAACTTATGACTGGAACTCTTCTATGACCAAGTCGGGCGGTGCTCAGGTATTTAGCAATACACCAACACCTATAGCGGTCGTTGATGATGTCTTGCTAGTCAGCAACGGTACACTCACCCGTGGCGGTTCAGGTTCTATGGCTTACGTAAACGCTGGCGAAGTTACTATAACAGGCATCAGCCTCAAAGAAGGCGAAGAAGGCAGAGTCCTATACCAAAAGAATTACGACGAAACTATGGCCGATGGTACACAGAATCTCTTTATACGTGCTGGTGAGGGTGTCTTTATCTTCCAGCGTATGCCTATGCTAAGTTTCACTGCATATGATGTACGAACTGGAAACAAAGTTTGGACAACTCCAGACTTAGCTGACGAAAACCCATACGGCTACTACACATGGAGCAGTCTTATGAACGTACACGGCTCATCAATGGCCTACGGTAAATTCTTCGCAACCGGCTACACAGGCATGGTTCACTGCTACGACGCCAAAAACGGTACCCTACTCTGGAAACAAGAAGCACCCACAGGTTCAGAATTTTACAAATACTACACACTATTCATAGGCACACTAGCTGACGGTAAAATCTTCATTGGAACTCACGAACACTCCGCAGATACTCCATTGCTAAAAGGTGCTAAAGTACGCGTCTATGATGTTGAAACTGGCGACGAAGTCTGGTCCATGATGAGTCGGGCACACCCAGGCACAATGGCAATCGCTGATGGCACTCTTGTCTACTGGAACAACTATGACCACCAAGTATACGCAGTCGGCAAAGGCCCAAGCTCAACTACTGTAAACGTCAAAAACAACATAGTCACTGAAGGCTCTAGTGTTATGATTACAGGCACAGTGCTCGACATTTCAGCTGGAACCAAACAAGGCGAACGTGAATACCGCTTTGCCAATGGTGTCGCTGCAGTCTCTGAAGAAAGCCAAAGCCAATGGATGGAATATGTCTACATGCAGAAACCAAGACCCGCAAACGTAACTGGTGTCGATGTTGTCTTATCAGTGCTTGACTCCAACAACAACTACTATCAAATAGGTACTGCGACTAGCAATAGCGATGGCGACTACAGTTATATGTGGAAACCTGAAGTCTCCGGACCATATGTTGTCTATGCTGAATTCAAAGGCAGTGAATCTTACTACCGCTCTCGTGCATCTACCGCATTTGGTGTGGACGAGGCAGTTGTAACACCTGCACCAACCGAAACCCCACCATCAATTGCTGATCAATACTTTGTCCCCGCAACTGTAGGCATCCTCATAGCCATAATCGCTGTCGGCGCACTGCTAGCACTGCTACTGCTAAAAAAACGCGTCTAAAAAAATAAAAACAAAAATAACTTTCCTCTTTCTTTTTTATTTTTAAACTCTTTTAATACTAACCATACTAACCCCTAATAACCAATAAACTGAGCCCTTGCATATTTTGTCGATAAAACGGCTTTAAAGTAAACTTCAAACTAACTTTAAGATCTGAGCGATTGATGAAAATATGCCTCTAATACTCCTGTACACGATACACCAGTTGTTGCTGTGATTTGGAAAGGTATAAAAGCTCCTACGCTAAGGAATTCCCCCCAAAAGGGAAGGTCAAAATGGAATTTTGTCCAAAGTGTGGTTCACGTCTTGAACCAAAAAAGTCCAAAAGCGGAAAAGAAGCAACACTGGTTCTTGCCTGTCCAAAATGTGGCTATAAAAAGCCTGATGCCGTCGAAAAGGTTGACCAGAAAGTGGCCTCAAAAGTTATCCAGCACAACCCCCAACAGTTTGTAGCAGTTATCGGTAAAGAGGAACAGAAACTTAGCACGCTTCCAACAGTGCGGTTTGAATGTCCTCGTTGCAATAATAATACTGCTTATGTCTGGCAGGTACAGACTCGTGGTGCTGATGAGTCCTCTACCCAGTTTCTGCGCTGTACTAAATGCAACTATACCTTTAGAGAATACAGCTAATCATTTTTCCAAATTCCTGCCTGTATGCACCTGCTACAGGTCAGTATTTTTTAATTTTAATCCGACGCTAATGGTTGTATATTGCCGACTTAGCAAGGGTTTAGCTATCTTCGATTAGAGTTGCTAGTCCTTGCTTGATTAAAATCTGAGCATTTAGCGTCGGCAAAGATGCCACATCCTCAGCGGTGAAGGGTCCATAGGACTTCATGTCTGCACCCATAATGGCTGGAATAGACTTTGTGAAACGCAACGTTAAACGTTTATGAGTGACATGAGCCACAGGTGGTTTGAATTCTGTTTTAGTGGTCTGTAATGTTTGTTGTGCGGGTTGGGTGATTTGGTTTGTTGTTACTGTTATGGGTGTTTGTTCACCCTGTTTGAGGTTCTCTGCAAACTGCATGTAGGTCTCTGCAAAGCTGACAAAATTTTGACACATCTTGGTTTCTTCTTCAGTGAGTAGTTCGATGGGGGCTCTGTGGAGGCGGGTGATGGTTTTGAGGATTTTTCTGTACCGTAGCTCCAACAGTTCGCTAAGCATGTGTTCTACGTTTTTAGTTTCATGCTCCAGCAGATTAACCTTAACAGTTTTTTTATCAAGGGGTTTGGTGTTTTCTTCTTTAATGTGTGATAGGTACTCTGTGATTTTGAGGTAGAAATCTGGCTGTAGTCCCCCAAGTGTGGGGTCATCGATTTCACGGCGCCAAGCTGCATAGAGTTGGTTATACATTAGGGTGCCACCTCAGCTCTTTTTTTGCATATGAGTAAGACCGCGGCAGCTACAGGTAGCTCAACGGTTTGGTTTTTGTATGGACCCAATGTTTCTCCACTCATCCTAAACTCTGGTGCGTCAGATACCAACACTTTCACTTTTCCCTTTTTAAAAGCTACCGCTTCAGTAAAGGGGTCAAAACTTTGTAGTTCTTTAGATTTAAATTCGACTTTTTTGAGTCCGGTTTTGCCATGAAGAGTGCCGTTCATACGGATGAGCCTATGAGTGTCAGTGGTAACCACGGTGTCAATTTTGGCTGCCTGCTCTTGGCGAATATGCTCTGTGAGCTTTAGCCATGTCTGAACACTGACGCCTGGGATGCTTTCCCACAAACCTTCGTTTATAGCACGTTTGATAATGGTTTCTTTGCTCTCAAGTAAGGTCTTGTTTTGTAATCCTGCTTCTTTGAGATCTGCGGGCAGGGCACTTTCAAGAAAGGTTTGCATGCCCCGTTTTAGTCGGCGGTTCCAGCCATAATTGTGCAGATTAAATTTCTTTACACTGGGCTTTTTTTGCGGTTTTTCTTCTTGGGGTTTTGGTTTATTTTTCTCCAAGAGACTTAACCCCAAGCCGGTTACGTAATCGACGATTTCTCTTCTTGCCATGGCATCTAGGGATCGTATGGTTTCGCTTTCAAGATGTATGTGGTAGCCGCGGTGTCCCGAAAAAAACACTCTAACCTCATCTTGGGCAAAACCAAAATCATTCTCCAACATGTCAAGCAGTTTAGCAACTTCGTTACGTGCAGATGCTATACAAAGATCACATGCCCAGATTTTTGTTTCAAACTTTGTAGCTCCACAGCAAGGGCAAACCTCAGGTGTTGTGCCCCGGCCCTCAAAGCCACATGCTACACAGCGAAATTCATCATGAATCTTATTACAAGCGGTGGGTATGTGATCAGCATCTATATCAAAAACCACATCACTGCCTATCCAACCCTTTTTATCCATATCAAAATCTGGATTATCATAATAGGCACAACTATGATAGACATCTGAAGGCACCGTATCAGCTAAAACAACTCGAAAGTTGGCAATTTGCTCAAAACGCCTATGACGCACCATAAATTTTTCTCTAAACATGAGATAGCCAAATTCACGTTGATGCGCCAGAGGCGGAGCAGGCACAGCATTAGCGGGATCACTGTAGAACTCACTAAACAGCTGATAGACAAATTCTCTAGAATCCAACCCCATATACTCGCCCGATATGAATGGTATGTAAACTACCACCAATTTAACCTTGACCCGCAAAAAACCCAAACTATCCCGCTTGGCATCTAATGCCTACGCCCGCTCTAACCTGAGCTGGTAAGAGAACGCGCTGTTTACTTTTTATGTTGGCAAAACACCCTCAGCTAAGCAAAACCTTGTTTGGTATCTTTCTGCCCAGTTCTATGTTGTGCACAAGGTTTCTTTGAGCATATTTTCCTTTTTGTTCTTGGATGCAGAGCAGAACTCTTTGATCTCTCGGTAAGTGTATCGAAGTTTTCAAACAAATTTATTAACCAAACCGCAGTGATAAGCTAAATATAACTGTACTGTATGCTGTGAGCGAGGAAGAGAGGTTAATGTTTAAGCTTAAAGTGTCTGATGCTAAATTACTTCGAGACATGGCAACTGCCATCTCTATTTTGGTCGATGAAGCCACATTTAAAATCGAACCCGATGGACTCAAATTGCGCGCGATGGATCCATCCCGTGTCGCTATGATCGACTTTGAGTGGCCAAAAAGTATCTTCCAAGAATATGACGCTCCCCAGTCCAGCAAAATGTGTCTCAATATAAGTGAACTTCTCAAGCTTCTCAAACGTGCTGGTAAAGAAGAAGCTGTCGAGCTTTGTCTTGATGAAAAAACAGGTAAACTCCAAGTCAGCATAACCGGAAAGTACGTCCGCAAATTCACCATGAGTCTGCTTGAACCAAGCGAGGAAGAAGTACCAACACCTAAAATCAGCTTTAACATCAAAGCCAAAACCACCACCACTGGTCTTAGCCAAGCAATAGAGGACGCACAACTAGTGAGTGATCACGTTAAAATCGAAGCCGAACCCGAAAAACTCACCCTGAGCGCATCAGGTGACATCATGGGCGCAACTATAACCATCCAAAAAGGCAACGATGCACTGTTGGATCTTGAAGTCAAGGAAAACGCTAAAGCAACCTTTAGCCTCAGCTATCTCAGTGAGATTATAAAAGCCGCTTCAGCAACAAGTGACATCGCAACCCTAGAATTCTCAACCGATATGCCAGTCAAAATCGATTTTCAGCAGACCAAAGAGGGCAAACTAACATTCTTCTTAGCACCCAGAATTGAAACCGAATAAAACAATTCATAACTGATTGTTGGGTTCACCAACAACTTGGAAGCCCCTCGGGGTCTCCAAACCTGCTCTTCTTAATATGATTTTAATCAAGTAATTTATGCAAATAATTTCAGTTAATAATCCCTTGCACAATAGCGCTCTGCTTTTAAGTGTAAGTATGTACACCGCAAATACTTGCATTGATCATCTGTATCTACTGTTGGTTAAGCAAGGGAATAGTCGTAGTGGCGGATATTCTTAATGTTTATTAATTTTCTTTCCTTTTCTATTTATGAGTCATTTTAATGGGTTATCAATTAGTCGAGAACGTTAATCACTCTGAGATAGGCGTAATATTGCCAACATTTGGTGAAGCTGACAACATAGCTCAACTGATTGAAGATATTGAAAACCTGCATTTGGACCTATCCATCCTGGTGATAGATGATTCAAGCCCCGATGGAACCGCTCAGATCGTAGAGGAAAAACAAACCAAATATTCCAATTTGTTTCTCTGTAGTCGACCCAAAAAATTGGGTTTAGGCACTGCTATAACTGATGGCTTTAAAATTTTTCTCTCACAAAACCAGCCGCCAAAATACATTCTCACCATGGACGCTGATTACTCCCATAATCCCCAAGACCTGCCCAAACTATTAGCAGTAATGCAACAATACGAATGTGCCATAGTCATAGGTAGCCGCTACAGCAAAGGCGGTAAAATCCTGGGCTGGCCCCTTTCACGAAAACTCATTAGCAAAACCGCTAACACACTCGCCCGAACTTCGTTGGGATTGGATCTTAAAGACTGCACCAGCGGCTATCGTTGCTACGCCACTATTTTTCTCAGAGAAGTCATCAATAATCTGCACAGCCACACCTATGAAATCCAAATTGAAACCATACGACAAGCGGCCCTTAGAAATTTCCAAGTTAGAGAAATCCCTGTACTGTTTGTGAACCGTAAACACGGTAAATCCAAGCTGACTTGGAATGAAATTCAGAACTTTCTCTCATACACATTTCGAACTGTTTGGCATCTTTGAGTGCCCTTTATTTGGGTAATTGGTAAGTATTAGGGTATACCTCTTAAACGGTTGTCGGTAGTGTTGCAAACGATAGCTGACCACTAACAACCTTCTATGGTTGTTAGATCAAAGTTGATTGACGGTAATTGTGTTCTAAACATCATAACCGCTTGTTTACGTCGTTATGGCAAGGTTTATAACTCGTTGTACTATTTGCTAAAGGCGCGAAGCGGATGATCAATGGGACATCGTAAACATCATGCTCCAAGACATGGTTCATTAGCCTACTTACCGAGGCATCGTGCTAAGAAACCAGTAGCACGTATTAGATACTGGCCTCAGATAAAGTCAGACTCACCTAGGCTTTTAGGATTTTCAGCCTACAAGGCAGGTATGACCTACATCTTTACTATCGAAGACCATAAACGGTCACCAAACTTTGGTAAAGAAGTTATGCGGGCCACAACCATATTAGAAACGCCGCCGATTCTTATCTGCGGTATAAGAACCTACACAAAGACCCCCTACGGTTTAGAAAACATAACTGAAGCTTGGATGAAGGAACCTCCAACTGAGCTTGATCGCCTTTTGGTCTTGCCAGATGCCTTCAACACCGAAGAAATGCTTCAGAAAATTCAAGATAACCTTGAACGTACCGATTTTGTACGTGTTATAACCGCAACTCAGCCGACCCAGACCAGTCTCTCCAAAAAGAAGCCAGAGACCTGCGAAGTTCAAATCGGCGGCGGAAGCATTGCACAACAATTCGAATACGCTAAACAACTTCTTGGAAAAACCGTTGCACCTGAAGAAGTCTTCAAAGACGGTCAATACATCGATGTTGCAGGTGTAACAGTGGGTAAAGGTTTCCAAGGTCCAGTTAAACGCTGGGGCGTAACCAAGCTACAACACAAAGGTAGAAAAACCAAACGAGGCATCGCCACGTTGGGTCCATGGAATCCACACCACCTCATGTACAGCATTGCACGTGCAGGTCAAACCGGTTACCATCAAAGAATCGAATTTAACAAACGTATTCTAAAAATCGGCAAAGATGGTAAAGAAGTCACCGTTAAAGGCGGCTACATCCGATATGGCGAAATCAAAGGACCATACATCCTAATAGATGGAAGTATCCCTGGTACTGAAAAACGTATGATTCGCCTCCGCGTTCCTGCACGGCCTCCAACAGAAGCCCCTGAAGCACCACCACAAGTAACATATATCTCACTGGAGTCTCCTCAAGGAAAATAGGTTGAATGACGTATGGCACAGAAAACCGCAGAAATCTTTGACTTACAAGGCAAAGCTAAGGGAACAATAACTCTTCCCGCAGTATTCCAAACCCCGCTAAGACCTGATGTGATTAAACGCGCAGTCTTAGCTATACAATCTAAACGTATTCAGCCACAGGGCAGAGACCCCATGGCCGGCAAGAAAACCACTGCTGAATCACGCGGAACCGGTAGCGGCATCGCACGTGTTCCCCGCGTTAAAGGCGGTAGCGGCAAAGCAGCCTTTGCTCCAAGCACCGTTAAAGGCAGACAACCCCATCCACCACGTGTAGAAAAAATCATAGTTAAAGACATACCCAAAAAAGAAGCTAAACTCGCTTTGGTATCTGCCATCGCTGCAACATCTGAAAAAGAAGTTGTTGCCGCCCGCGGACACAAAGTTGACACAGTCATCGGGTTGCCCCTAGTTGTCGAGGACACCATCGAAGGCTTGTCAAAAACCAAAGAAGTTGA
The DNA here is from genome assembly GCA_009783705.1 of Candidatus Bathycorpusculum hydrogenotrophicum. Taxonomy (GTDB): domain Archaea; phylum Thermoproteota; class Bathyarchaeia; order Bathyarchaeales; family Bathycorpusculaceae; genus Bathycorpusculum; species Bathycorpusculum hydrogenotrophicum. Next base: position 81,930 of record WRCX01000001.1, read on the forward strand.
AGAAGTTTTTGCAAGCTTTGGCTTTGATGCTGAACTTACACGCGTCAGAGACAGCCGCAGTGTCCGCGCAGGCAAAGGCAAACGCCGAGGCCGTAAGATGAAACAAGCCGTTGGCCCCCTCATCGTGGTGGTTGACGATAAAAGTTTAGCAAACGCCGCCAGCAACATCCCTGGTGTGCAAGTAGCTACTGTCAATAGCCTCAACACTGAAATGCTCGCTCCGGGAACTCATCCAGGCAGACTAACCGTCTGGACTAGCGGTGCAATAGACAAATTAACAACTCTTTATGGAGAATCAGCCTAATGAAGCCAGATGAAATAATCCACTACCCCCTAATGACTGAATCCGCCAGCATCATGGTTGAAAAAGAGAACAAGCTTATCTTTATGGTCAACTCAAAAGCAGGCAAAGCTGACATTAAACGCGCTGTCGAGGTCATGTATGAAGTTAAAGTAAAAGACGTTAACGTACTTATCACACCCCAGGGTGTCAAAAAAGCATTCGTGAAGCTCACACCTGAATTCCAAGCTTCCGACATCGCAATAAAACTTGGAATCCTCTAATAATTTGTAGAAGGCTTGACTATGGGAAAACGTATTCGTGTTCAAAGACGGGGTCGCGGCGGGCAAAACTTCCGCGCCTCAACTCATAAACGTGTTGCACCCGCAAAGTATCCACCAATTGCTCCAAAGGAATCTTTTGAAATTGAACTCCTAGGTGTCATAGTGGACTTAGTTCATGACCCTGGAAGAGGTTCACCCCTTTCACTAGTTGAATTTGAAGACGGCACACTGATGTATAGCATCACACCTGAGAGCGTCTTTATCGGTCAGGAAATAGTCTACGGCGGAAAAGCACCCGCTGAAATCGGTAACATTATTCCATTGGGTAAAATGCCTGAAGGAACCTTAGTCTGCGATCTTGAACTTCGCCCCGGAGACGGCGGCAAAATGGCTCGTAGCTCAGGTGCATATGCAACAGTAGTCGGTCACACCCCCCAGGGTACCATGATCCGTCTACCCTCAGGCCGAACCCGCTACGTCAACGATTACTGCTTAGCTACAGTAGGTGTCATTTCAGCTTCTGGACGCATCGAGAAACCGTTCCTTAAAGCCGGTGAAAAATATCACCTCATGAAAGCCAAAGGCCACAAGTACCCACGTACAAGCGGCAGAAAGATGGTTCCAGCCGTACACCCCTATGGTAGTAGCAAAAAGAGCGCTCGCAGAACAACAACAACCTCACATGGTGCTCCACCAGGACAAAAAGTCGGCTTAATCGCCGCCCGCGGACCCGGCCAGAAAAAGAAACGGGCCATCCGAGGATAAAAATTAACAGGAGAAACAAAAAATGCCCAAAGAATTTAGCTACCGTGGACACAGCCTCGAGAGTCTCTCAGGCATGTCTATGGATGAATTCATCAACCTGCTCCCGTCACGACAAAGAAGAAGCCTCCAACGCGGCCTAACACCCGAACAGCGCATCCTACTTGAGAAACTACGCACAGCCAAAGAAGCCAAAATCACCAAAGAAAGCGGTATAAAAACCCACGTTCGCGACCTCATTGTGCTACCTGAAATGGTTGGCGCAAAAATCAGCATACACAACGGTAAAGAATTTGTCGGCGTAGACATAAGACCTGAGATGATCGGCCACTATCTTGGCGAGTTTGCCATAACAAACAAACCTGTCCGCCATGGTACCCCTGGTATCGGTGCTTCTCGTTCTTCAATGTATGTGCCTCTAAAATAACCCTTTTCTTTTTATTTTCTTAATATTTTTGTTGATGCTTTTGTATACGAGCGGTGCTTGGCAGATAGCAACTAGCGTACTGTGACGATTCTGGTTAAGCAGATCTATTGTTTGGTTAAATAGTTGTTGCTGGCGGCATGCTTTTGCTGTTTGGTTATTTGTTTTTGCTGTCCTTTAAGATGAGTGATCCGTCAACGTAAGCAAAGCTTTGCGGGGGTTTAAAACCTGAAAAAAGTTTGAACGGATCTTTTTCATATTTTAACTTTACTGCTTCTTTAATTTCAAGTGCATAGATTATGTCGACGTCTTTGCAATAGGTGTCAAATTTCTTTTTGGTTGTGCCGCTTGTTTCTTTGCACTTCTCCCAAATTTCTTCTGGGGTGCCTGAATGAATGGTTTCTATGCTAAACCAGCCCACAATTTTTTGTGATGGGGTGGTTTCATAAACAAATACTCGGTCGATATGTTCTTTGGGTAGTTTTCTTCTGAATTCAACCTTTTTTTCGCCTGAGAAGATTTTTTCAGAAGATTTTGGTTTAATTGATAGTAGTACTTCCATTGTATTGTGCCCCTCTGCATATTTTTAATGTCTTTGTAGGTTATATGTGAATCTCGCAGATTAGTTTTTGTATTGAATATTGTTCTAGTTTGAGCGTTTTGATGTTGTTTTTGGAAGGTTGGTTGTGTGTTAGTATACTGAGATTTTGGCTACTCCGGGGACTTTTAGTAACTCGGGGATCAGTTCGCCTGGGATTTTGCGTTCTACGATAAATGTTAGTTTGGGTTCGGGTGAGAGTTCGGGGTCGTCTACTATGGCTTGACGTATGCTGAGTCCTGCGTTGTTGAGGATTACTGCGGTGTTGGATAGGATGCCCAGGCCGGTGGCGTTTGTGGGGGTGATTTCTACAACGCCTAAGTTGAGGTGTTTGGCGATTTCTTTTAGGCTGTGGCCTGCGGGGCGGATTTGTTCAAATATCATGCGTAGTTCGGGGTTGTTGTGGATGCTGCTTAGGGTTTCGTTGACTGTGCGGCGATCAACGTTTGCGGCTCGGGCAACTCGGATTGGTGGGATTTCGATTTTGTTGACATAGATTTTATTGTTTTTGACTGATAATCCGTTTTCGATAAGTACGCGTGTAACTTTTAGGCGTTCGGGGTATTGTTGGAGTTGTGTTTCAATTTTTCCCCACATTTATGTTCTCTCATGTAATATTTTGTACATTAAAGTATAAATGCGTATCTACATGCCCTGTTTTTAAAATCTAACAACCTATAACCCCCCACAACACAACACTGCTAACAAGAGCTCAAAATCAAACTATCTCGCCTATACACTACATTAGAAACAAAAACAACCTAACCATGTACAAAACTGTACAGAAAAGCCTTAAATAAATCAAACAAAGAACCAATCACAGCAAAGGCGAACTAAATTGCCCGACAAAAAAATCCTTCTCCCCGAATCTGACATACCAAAACAATGGTATAACATCGTCCCCGACCTACCCCACCCCCTGCCACCCTTTATCGAAGCAGAAACAGGGAAACCCGGCGTCGGCATAGTCCCCAAAATATTCCCCAAAGCCATCATCGGACAAGAAACCAGCCAAGACCGCTGGATAGACATCCCCGATGAAGTCCGAGAAATCTACAAAATCTGGCGCCCCAGCCCCCTTTTCCGCGCCACAGGCCTCGAAAAAGCACTAAAAACCCCCGCCAAAATCTACTACAAATATGAAGGAAGTTCACCCTCAGGCAGCCACAAAACCAACAGCGCCGTACCCCAAGCATACTACAACATGAAAGAAGGCATCACCCGCGTCACAACCGAAACCGGCGCAGGACAATGGGGCAGCGCACTCTCATTTGCCACCAGCATATTTGGCATAGAAGCAACCGTCTACATGGTCCGCGCAAGCTTCGAACAAAAACCCTACCGCAAAGCCATGATGAACGCATTTGGAGCAACTGTATATGCCAGCCCCAGCCAACAAACCCAAGCCGGCAGAAACATCCTAGCCGAAGACCCCCAAAACAAAGGCAGCCTAGGCGTCGCCATAAGCGAAGCCGTCGAAGACAGCCTAGAAAGCGAAAAAACAGGCAAAAAAGCCAACTACACAATCGGAAGCGTCTTCAACCACGTCTGCATGCACCAAACAGTAGCCGGACTAGAAGCACAAAAACAACTAGCACAAATCGAAGAATACCCCGACATCGTCTATGGTTGCATAGGCGGCGGAAGTAGCTTCAGCGGACTATACTGGCCCTTCTACTACGACAAAGTCTCCAAAAAAGCCCCCAAAGAAACCCAATTCATAGCCGTCGAACCAACCGCATGCCCCAAAGTAACCCGCGGCTACTACACCTACGACCACGGCGACACCGCCAAACTAACCCCCCTAGTACCCATGTACACCATAGGCCACGACTTCATGCCAGCACCCATCCACGCAGGCGGACTACGCTACCACGGCATCGCCCCAACCATGAGCGTACAAGCCAAAGAAAAACAAATAACCACACTCTCAGTTAACCAAGTAGACGCATTTGACGCCGCCAAACTCTTCATCCGCTCAGAAGGCATCATACCCTCCCCAGAATCAACCCATGCCATCAAAGCAGTCTGCGACGAAGCCCGAAAATGCACCCAAACCAACACCACAAAAACCCTGCTATTTGCACTAACAGGCCACGGCTACTTTGACATGTCCGCATACGACGAATACTTCAACGGACACCTCCAACCCTACGAATACCCCGCAGAAAAAGTAGCCCAATCAATGGAAAAACTACGCAAACTCTACCCCTGGCTCAACGACATCACAAAACAATACATCGGATGCGAAACCTACTAACCCCAATCATCCTCCTTCTCCCTCCCTTTCCAAAAAACCTGCCCTTTCTTTTATTAACCCTCAGCCACCACTAATGATGATACTTTTGATCACCAAACCACCTCCCTCAATTCCAAACAAAACCCTTGGCTTTATCATAAACCCCATAGCAGGCATGGGCGGCACCGTCGGCTTAAAAGGCACAGACGGACAACAAACCCTCAAACAAGCCCTAGCTCTGGGCGCTGCACCCATCGCAACAAAACGCGCCCAAACCTTCCTAACCGAACTCTTGTCTGCTAGACCCCACCTCAAACTGATTGTAGGCGCCGCAAACATGGGTGAAACTGAAGCAAAAAAGCTAGGCTACACCTACAAAGTCATCGGCGAAACTAAACCAAAAACTACCCCCAAAGACACTCAAAGCATTGCCAAAGCCGTTGCTGAAGCCGGCGTAGATTTACTGGTCTACTGCGGCGGAGATGGCACAACACGGGACATCCAAAAAGCCATCGGTATGACCTTACCGGTGCTGGGAGTGCCCACAGGTGTCAAGATGCACAGTGCTCTTTTTGCAACCAGCCCACAGGCAGCCGCTAGAGTTGTGATTGAGTATTTATGGAACGGACTACCGTTACAAGAAGCTGAAGTTATGGATATCGACGAACAAGCCTTCCGAGAGAATCATCTCTCCGCGAAATTGTATGGTTATATGCTGAGTCCTTTTGAGCCACATCTAATTCAGGGCAATAAAATGGAGAGCCCCATCACCGAAAACGAAGTAGAAAACCAAGCGGCAATCGCTCTCTACATCCTAGAAGAAATGCAACCCGGCGTCCTCTATATTGTGGGTCCAGGGACCACCACTCGCACCGTTGCTGATCTAATGGATCAGAAAAAAACCTTATTGGGTGTCGATTTATTCTTAGATAAACAAATAATTGCCCAAGACGTAAGCGAAAAACAAATCCTAATCCACATAAACACCAAACCTACAAAAATCATTGTCACACCCATCGGCGGCCAGGGCTTCATATTTGGCAGAGGCAACCAACAAATAAGCCCCAAAGTCATCCGCCAAGTAGGTATAAACAATATCTTTGTCATCGCCACCAAAAGCAAACTAGCCAAATTCAAACATCTACGAGTAGACACAGGCGACCCCGAACTTGATGAAACATTTAGACAATCAGGCATCAGAGTCATAGTAGACTACAAGATCACCCAACATATGCCCATAGAGTAATAACTGCCCTAACTTGACCTGTTTTTAAATACTCGAGTAACAGTAAACAAAAGGAGACTGGTAAAAATGATACCCATTAACAAACCGCAAACAGATGAAGCAGAAGTCCAAGCTGTATTAGAAGTTATGCGTAAAGGCCCCCTAACAAACGCACTAGGCGCTGGACCTAAAGTCTTAGAATTTGAAAAAGCATTTGCAGAGTTCGCAGGTACCAAACACGCGGTTGCTGTTAACACCGGCACCGCCGCATTACACGCCGCAGTTATGGCAGTAGGCGTCAGACGTGATGATGAGGTCATTTTGCCCAGTTTTACTTTTGTTGCAACCGCCGAAGCCGTGGCTCTATCAGGTGGCAAACCCGTCTTTGTAGATATCGACCCAAAAACCTACACCCTCTCACCCACAGCAGTAGAGAAAGCTATTACCAAAAAAACCAAAGCCATCCTCCCTGTGGATCTCTACGGATTCTCTGCTGACATGAAACCCCTGCGGGAAATCGCTGACAAACACGGTTTGGGCTTAGTTGAGGATGCCGCTCAAGCGCATGGCGCCACCTATGCAGGCAAACCTGTCGGTTCCTTTGCTGATGTTGCCTGTTGGAGTCTCTATGCAAGCAAAAATATGATGGCCGGAGAAGGCGGAGTTATAACAACCAACAGTGATAAACTCGATGAAATCCTTCGCATGATACGTACACATGGTGAAAAAACCAAGTACGCCTCAGAAATGCTGGGTAACAACTACCGCATGATAGAATTACAAGCCGCCATAGCTAATGTACAGTTAACAAAATTACCCTCGTTTGTCGCAAGACGCCGCAGAAACGCTGAACAACTCACCAAAATTCTACAACAAAGCAATAGACTTGTTTTGCCCTACGAAACCCCCGAGAACAAACACAGCTGGTACCTCTACACCGCTCGACTAATCCAAGGTACTCCAGATGCTCGCGACAAACTCCTAAACGATCTCAAAGCCAAAGGCATCGGCGCCGAAGCTTACTACATAAACCCCGTCAATACTATGCCCTTCTACCGCAACAACTATGACGCCCAAACATTGCCAGAAACCGAGCAAGCGGCTAAACAAGTGTTTTCTCTGCCCATTCATCCCGAAGTAACCGAGGAAGAGATAGAATTCATCGGCAAAACAACCCTCACTCTTCTTTAACCGGCGACGGACAGATAACATGTATAAGTAGCTATACCCTTTTGGTTCTACTTGTATTCTCTATGGCGTTCATAAAAGTGATCAGGCAAGTTTACACATTACACCTATGTTTGACTATATAGTTGGGTTGAGTAAATTTGAGATAACGTTAAATTACCCTTTGACCATACACTCTATAATTTGTTATTTTCTAAAGGGGTATGCAAATGAGTAATGATGAAGGCGTTTCCCGCATAAAAATTAAGTTTCTCATTGAAGCTTTAGGTGAAGCTGAAGGTGAACTTGTTCGCTTTTTAGCGCCACGAACTATAGATGCTATTGTGCGCAAATTGCCCATGGAGGGCCGGGCTGCTTTGTGGAAAGAGGAGGTTTATTTTGAGATTCCTCTAAAGATGGGTGAAGAAAAAGCTAAACCCATTGTTGAGGCAGGGACTATTGCGTTTTGGCCCATGGGTGGTGCATTGTGTGTTTTCTATGGTAAGAGCCAGCCCTATAGTCCTGTGAGCATATTGGGAAAAATTACAAGTAACTTGGAGTTGTTCCAGCAGGTTAAAAGTGGTTCAACTATCAAAGTGGTTCTTCTTTCATCTTAAAAAGTTATAGGGAGCTGTCTTTCCACAGCTTTAGGAGTCGTTCACATTCTTCTTTAATTTCTTTATCTTTACTTTTGTCTTTGAGGGCCTCTAGAAACTCTACGCGCTTAGCGATTGAACGTTTTTCTGCGGGACCTCCGTAGTAGAGTTTGCCTTGCATATACTCATGCATGCTGGATGCTTTTTGAACAAAAAGACTGGCGGCATCTACTGGATTGTCTACTGCGAACTTGTTTGCCCAGATGGAAACCTCTGTTTCACGAAGTTGAGTCATACCATCAATTTCTACGATCTTTCGGATGTAGGTCTGTAAATATTCGTAATAGTCTGCAGTTTTTAGATGTTCGAGTGCTTCTTTGACTTTTTTGATAAAGTCGGATTTGCCATCAATACTTAGGTCGTGTTTGTATCCTTGATCTATGAGCAACCTAGCCGCTTTAAGTTCTTTGTTGGTGTATACTTTTTCAGGAAAACTCAAGTGAATAAACTCCAAAAAATTAAAAAGCACAAGTCCGCTTACGCGGCTGGCTTGTAGATTTTTAAGCTATGGCTTCCAGAGACGAGTTGTATTGCACCGTTGTTTTCTAGTTGCTCAAGGAAGTCTTTTGCTGCACTGATGCGTATACCATAGCGTGTTGCAACTGCGTATGGTGTCAGTACGTTCATCTTTTTGACTTCTGCAACGATTTTATCATCCTTGACATCGGGAGCCATGATGCTGATGGTTGTTTTCTTCTGTGGGGGACCCCCTGCCTTTTTGTCTTTCTTGTCTTTTGATTTATCATCAGCTTTATCTTCTTGTTGTTTTTCCATCTGCTTTATGCCGAGCTTCTTTTTTCCACCCATTGATTTTTTCACCTTGCTAAATAGTTTTAATTCACATCTAGACTGTCTGGCTTATTTCAACCTTATGCTTATCTTGCCACTCTTTAATGGGCATGCCAAATTTCTTTTCCACCTCAGCACGGTGAATAGAGTTCATGGTGCAAAACGGTATGATGCGTCCCCCTGGTACAGCATAGTGTATAACACAATTTTGGATGCGTTCGAGGTCAAAGTTGTAGGGAGCCATAAAGTGCATAGATGAAATCAGCACAGCTGAGCGTGCAAAGTCCCCTAGTGATTTATAGTCGCCATTCACCAACACTTTTAGCACATATTTGCGCAGAAAACTGAATTTTATATGCCGACCCGCACCAATGAGACGGAGTTTAGCTTTGCTTTTGTTGTTTTTTGCGGCATCATCATAGACACTTTGCAGGGTGCTGACAAATTTTTCAATATTGCCATAGCGCGTGATGGGTGTGATTTTTCCGTTTTCGATAAATACAAAGGTAGCCATGCCGCAGTGGGGATGTGCTGTGAATTCGACATAGCGCTTATCTTTAATGGCACCCACTGCTTTGGAGACAGGAACCACAACTGGGATCGGATAGAAATCGCTGACCTTGATAACGCCCTGGGTTTGTTCTTCAACTTTTGCCATAAAGTCAGGAATGGTTATGCGCATCTTTTCACGCTCATCAGCAGGCAGACGTCCGCATAGTGAGACAGGTTGGACGTTTATACATCTGATAACATCGCTGTTTTTTGCGGCAAAATCAATAATATCGCCTAACTGGTTGTCATTGACACCCTTTACTAATGTGACCACAAGTACTGCACTATTCCAGCCCGCGGCCCGTAGATTCTCAATCGCCTTTAGTTTTATATCAAGTAAATCAACACCGCGGATGTACTTGTAAACTTCTGGGGTTAGGCCATCAAACTGTAGATAGATAGTGCTGACCCCGGCTTCTCTTAGTTGTTTACAAAACTCTACATCTTGGCTTAAGCGCAACCCATTGGTGTTAACCTCCACATGGTTAAAGCCAAGCTCTTTTGCTTTACGAATCATATCGGGGAGTTCTTTGCGAATGGTCGGTTCTCCGCCGCTAAACTGAAGCGCCTGCGCTGGTACCGGTTTGGTTTCACGCAGATTCTTTAGCATATCCACAATCTGCTCCATTGTCGGCTCATAGACATAGCCGGCATAGTTTGCATTGGCAAAGCAGACGGGGCATTTAAGGTTACATCGATTAGTAATATCTATGATTGCCAGCGCAGTGTGGCTTTTATGCTGGGGGCAAATACCACAATCACTTGGGCAATCTAGTTTTTTCTCAGTGTGAGGATTCTCAACACCTGTGCCCTCACAACGAAACTTTTCAGCCCGAACATATTGGTCATAGTCCGACCAATAGAGTTCACTATATGGCCCATGTTGAGGGCAGGTTTTTTTAATAAATACTTTGCCTTGATCCTCATAGATGGTTGCATCAAGAGGTTTGAGGCATTCAGGACAGATACTTTGAGTCTGTTTAATATCTTTCATATCAGTGCCTTCTGGAGGATAGACTACTTTCTTTTCGAAGGGCTTAAGAGTCAATGATGATAATAAGGTTTCCAAACGTTTCCTACGGTGATTGAGGGGAAAGCATGACAGCAAATGAGGAAACCCGCAGTACCCTGCGAGAAATGGGCCTAAACGCCTACGAAATCGACGCCTACATAGTTCTGCTAGCTGGTGGCGAGATGACGGCTATGGAAATTAGCAGTCAAGCCAGTGTACCCTACAGTAAAATGTATGAGGTCCTAAACAGCCTCAAAGAGAAAGGCTGGATTAAAAGCGGCGAAAGTCGTCCCTTTAAATACTATCCCGTGCCTCCCCTAGAAGCTGCCCGATCAACCAAGTTGCGTCTTGAAGACAAATATGTCAGCTGGGAAAATACTATCGTTGAAACTCTCCAGCCTCTCTATGAGAAGCGTGAACTTGTTGAGCGACCTGATATGCTTATTTTGCGTGGCCAACAGGCGGTACTCACAAAGCTCGAGGAGATTTTTAAGAAAGCCTCAGTGGAAATTGTGGTTGCCGCGCCCGAGTTCGCTAAACCCCTGATTGCACTTGCTGAGCCGTTGCTTGGTTCGGGACTCAAAAAGTCTGTCACCATGAAGTTGATGGCCGCGGGCAAAAAAGAGGATTGGCAGTTCATCAAAAAATACTCCGGTTTGGGTGCATTGCGTATTCGTGATCACATGTTTGGCGGGGGCATCATAGCAGATGGTAAAGAGGCAATGCTGTTTTTAGGCGAGGATAAACCTAGCCTTGTTATTTGGAGTAATCATGTGGGGTTAGTGGGGTTTGCACGAGAGTATTTCCAGTTTCTTTGGGACTCATCTGAAATCGCCTAACTTTTTTATGGATCTGCTGAGAAGGTTGTTTGGGGTAGTTCAACGGTGAATCGTGTCCCTTTGCCTGCTTCGCTTTCAAATGTGATGGTGCCGTTTAGTGCTTCTACGAGGCGTTTAACAACGGCTAAACCTAGCCCTTGACCTTTTGATTTGGTGGTAAATAGAGGTGTGAACATTTTGTTGCTGACCTCTTTGGTGATGCCTATTCCCGTGTCCTGTATGCTTATTGTTGCCACATTTTTTTCTACGTCTGTTTTTATTGTTAGTTTGCCTTTTTCTTTCATTGCTTGAACTGCGTTAGTTACAAGGTTTGTTAGAATTCTTTGTATATAGCTGATGTCGGTTTTGATAGGGATGGGGATTTGTTTGCTGTCTATTGTGACCTCAATGCTCTTTGGGACGTTGATGGTTAATAGGGTGCTTAAAATCAGGTCTGAGAGGTTTGTGTTTTGAACGTTGGGTTTGAGGGGTCTTGTGTAGTCTTGGAGGTCGCTGATGATTTTGTTGATATAGTTTAGGTTGTGGTTGACTGAGTCTATGCTCTCGGTTATGACTTGTTTGCTTTGTTTGTCTGGCATGGTTTTGATTTCTTCTAAGATAAGATACATGTCGCTGGTTATGGCTTGCAGAGGGTTTCGAATGTCATGTCCAACCATACTGGCGGTTTGCCCAATAGCTGCTAGACGTTCTGCACTTTGGAGTTGTCGTGCTCTTTGTTCGGCGAGTTTTTCCATTTGGTTAGCATATTCTTCAAGCAGAACCGTGTTTTCTTCTAGTTTTTGTTGTGCTTGGGCGTGTGCGTGTTCGGTTTGTTTTAACTCATCTATGTCTGTAATGTAGATGCGGATTTGTTGGGTTTGGGGCACAAGGGAGAATTGTTGATGATACCAGTGTTTGTCGATCTTTGTTTCTCTTCCCAGAGTGTTTGTTTTTTTTATTTCAAAGGTTTCTTTGATATGTTGCCAGTCTGAAAAGAACTCGTGATTTATTCCCATTGTTTTAAGGTTAGGAAACAACTTTTCGGTTGCAGGGTTTGCGTAGTTTATTTTTCCCTCGAAATCTACTTCAAGTATGGCGTTTGGGCTAAGGGTTGGAAAGCTGGCTAACCGGGAGATTTCTTTTTCTATTTGTTCTCTTTCTGTTATGTCTATGTTGGCCTCAAGAATACTTTCGATTTCTCCCTGTTCAGTTTTTTCCACAAGCCACCAGCTTTGCATAGTCCGGGTGCGGTTATCCTTAGTTTTTTGAGTAACTATCCCTGTCCAGCTTTGTTTGTTTTGCAACTCTGAAATAATGGTGTCAAAGGGTTGGGTGAATTTAGTCTCTAGTAGTTCATGGGTAAATTTTCCTACGGCTTCAGTTTTGGTCCAGCCGTAGGTTTTTTCGGCGCCTTTGCTCCAAAAAGTTATGGTGCCATCGATTTTGCGAACAATATTTGCCACGGGGCTTAGATCGATTAATGCGGCTTGTCGTTTGTTTGCTTCTTGAGCTTTTCTGTGTTTTTTACAATCTTGAAAAACAAAAATAACACCGGGCATGATGCCGTCAGCTGTGATAATTGGTGTCCCGCAGTCTGCAATGGGAATCTCGGTGCCATCTTTGCGTATCAAAAGTGTTTGGTTAGCTAAACCGGTGATAAATCCCTGTGTTAGAACTTTTGTGACTATATCTTTTGGTTTCTGTTTTGTTTGTTCATCTATTATGTGAAAGATTTGTTCTATGGGTTTTCCTGTTGCTTGTTTTTCACTCCATCCCGTTAATTTTTCGGCAACAGGATTCATGAATGTGATTATGCCTTTAGTATCGGTTGTTATCACGGCATCACAGATGCTCTTTAGGGTCGTGGCCCAGCGTTCTTCATTTTCATGCAGGGTTTTTTTATGTTCAATAACTTGTTGTGTGAGTTGGTCACGGTATTTTTTGAGTTCGGTCTCGTTGCGTTTGTGTTCTGTTATGTCGATAACGGCTTCTAAGATATTGGTTGATCCATCATAATCGATGAAGGGATAGCTAAAGCTGTCATAGTATTTGCCATCGGGTCCAATCCATTCCCATCGGATGGGTTTGTTGGTTTTGAGTGCTTTGTAGGCTTCACAGTTTTCGCATGGTTGATTGCGGTTAAATATGACTTCATGACAGTATTTTCCCTGATATTGGCCAAAAATTTTGCGAAAAATGCGGTTTCCAAACAATATTTTATGATCTTTATCTATCAAAACAATATGGAATGGTAATGTTTCCAATACATTATATAGCCTTTGTCTTTCTTTAATTAGCTCCTCTGTGCTGGTTTGTATTTTTCTCTCCAAATCCGCTTTTGTTTGCCTTAGTTCTTCTACAGTTTCTATCTGTGATGGAATCTCTTTAAAAACAACCGCAAAGTAACCGTTTTGAAGACTGTAAACTGAGCTATGGTGCCCTCTGTTGTGTGCTTTAGAATACTGCTGCTCGGTGGTGCTAGATTTACCGCTCAATATGACCGCGCCATAGAGCTGAATCAAACTATCTATGTTCTGCTTTTTCTTAGCAAACACCTCAGTTGCTCTTCTACCGATTACCTCCTCTCTTTTGAGGTTGTTAATTTTCCCATAGGCCTCATTAATATCTAGGTAGAGCCAGTCAACCGGATTGTTTTTTTCATCAGTTAATATCTTGCAATATGCAATGCCCTCTGAGAGTTTAGATAGAAGACCTGTAATCTGCTTATCAGACGTTATGTTCTGCATTCCCTTATCAACCGTCTAAACAGTCTATCATTTTTGACTATTACTATTTAATAGAGTTTCGCATTGTCGCCGAAAAACCCGCTAAACACCAACAAAAATATATGAACTGCTGAAAATTTATCGACAGATACGTATGGTTAATCGCCGAGCAGTTGTCATTTTATTAAGTACCATGTGCTGCTGTTATCGCTAGTTTTTGTCTTTTTTGCGGTATCTGTGTTTATTTCTGATTCTGATTCTGTTTTATCAGGGGATGATTGGCCGATGTTTCGTTATGATGTGTCTAATTCGGGTTTTACAAACAGTTCTGCTCCTCTATCTATGCCCACAAAACTATGGAGTCATGAAACCGCCTCGAATTTCCCTGTTTTACACAGCCGTGGTTCACCTGTTATAGTAAACGGAGTTAATCTATACGGGCCTGTTTGGTTTAGATGCATATGATGCCTCTACAGGTGAGTTGCTCTGGAGGTCCTATAACGAAGCTACGCTGTATGCATCGCCTGTTGTTGAGAATAACGTTGTTTATACTACAAAAGGCGCTGTTAGTGCCATTACCGGAAAACAAATATGGACTATAAATGGCTACAAATGTTGTGCGGTCGAAGATGGTTACTATTACACAAATTACAACGACCCCTCAGATGATACCTGCCATTTTGCCGCGCTAGATGTAAATACCGGTAAGATTCTCTGGCAAAAAAAGCTCAATGGTCAAGCGTCTTCACCTGCAATTGCAGACGGCAAACTTTTCATCACAGACCTATACTCGCCATCTGTTCTTGCTCTTGATGCATATACCGGCGATACGATCTGGGAGTCTGAAACAACCGTCGAGGTATATCTGCCTCCGGTAGTTTGGGGTGATTTTGTTTACGTTTCGGGTTTAGGTGAGAGTTTTCTATACGGTACTAGGAGTGTTTATTGTATTGAGGCCTCTTCTGGGCGGACGGTGTGGAATCAAACGGTAGAGGGTTTTCCAACTGCACCTGCGGTTGCTTATGGGTGTGTTTATGTGGGGACGGGTGAGGGGTATATGTATGCTTTTGATGCTCTAACAGGGGCAAAAAAGTGGGTTTGTGGTGTTGTCTGTTCTGATGGGGGTATTGAGTTTTCGCCTGTTGTTGCAAGTGGAGCGATTTTTTTTGGTGCCAGTGATGGCCATTTGTATGCTCTTAATGCGACCTCGGGGGTGGAGCTTTGGCGTTATGAGATTGGTCGTTTGGGCTCTTTGTATGCTTCGCTGGCGATAGCTAATGGGTGTATCTACATTGGTTCTTGTAGCAGCAAGCTGATGGCGCTTGGTTTTTCATCTGAAGAGGGGGTCTCGTCAGTTGCAGGATCACCTGTTGATGTGCCATCTAAGGCGGAACTGGCCGGACTATTTTTGTCTGCTGGTACAATTTTGATTGGGTTGGGCTCTTTTGGGTCCTCAAAAACTGGCTAATGGATTTAACTTGAAATTTATGGCTTAGACTTGAAGAATTCAAATTTGTATATCCCTAAAGAATCATTGATGAACCTTCATTTCAGAAGACTTAATTAATAAAAACCTTAACTCTTAAATCATTAAACTGTATCACAAACGAGTAAGGTGTAATTAAATTGGCACAACCAACGTACAAAACAGTTTTCTTTTTCCTAGACACAGACAAATACTGTAGCCCCTTTGATATACTAGTCGCCATAGACGTATTCCCCGACTCCTCTATATTTAAATTCGAAAATGTTACCGGCGAAGACGCACCCAAGATAGTCTTTGACCTCCTCTTCCCCCGTGGACCTGAAGGCGCAAAACACACCAAAATTTTCATCAACGGTAGCAACTTTGAAGAAGTAGAAAAAGTTGTCGCCGCAACCCAGAAAGCCATGAAATCCGCTCCATGGGGAAACAGCATCATTGTTGACCCCCGAGGCGGATACAGCACAGCAGCAGCCGCAGTCGCCAAAACTTTTGGCGCATCCATGGAAAGAGGCTTAGGCACCCTAGAGGGCAAAAAAGTCACAGTCTTAGCAGGCACAGGACCCGTGGGACAAACAGCTGCCCGCATCTACGCCGCAGAAAAAGCAGACGTAACCATAAGTAGCCGTAGCCTAGCTAAGGGCCAAATCATAGCAGACAAAATCAACGCCGAATGCGGTGCACAATGCGTCAAAGTTGTCGAAGTCAGCAAACCTGAACAAACAGCCCAAGCCATCAAAGACGCCGAAATTATTCTTGCCGCAGATGCAGGAGGCATCCAGCTTCTTAGTGCAGCAGATCTAGCTGGCACAGCCAAAGCCAAAATCGTCGCAGATATCAACGCCATAAACCCCCTAGGTGTGGAAGGTTTAGGTTCAAACGATGATAAAGAGTTCAAACCTGGCGTCTGGGGTATCGGTGCACTATCCATTGGTAAACTAAAAATCAAAACCGAAGTAGAAATGATCAAACGCGCCGTTGCTGAACCACAGGGCCTCTTTGACTACTCAATTGCCTACACAATAGCTAAGGACATAATTCTAAAGAAGCTTGCAAAAACCGCTGCAAAATAAGCGGCTTTTCAACCTTTTTTTCATTTGTTGAGAAGTAAATTTATCTATGTGAACTTACTGGCCTTGTAATCCACAAGTCCTATGAAGGATTTTGAGACTACATGAGTTTACCTGCAAATCACGTTAACAGCACTGCGATTCATACCTTTAGTGACGAATTGGGGCACTTGTTAAACATCAGTTCCTCAACTGCTGAACTTTTGATTGCCGTTTTAGTGTTTGTTATAATTGGTTCTGTTGGCTGGGTCTCATATGCCGTTCTTAGTAAATACATCAATCGCTGGGCCGCAAGAAATGCAACAACCCTCGTTGATGAAATAGCGGCAACCTTCAAGATAGTTATAATGACCTTAATTGGCATTCTAGTTATCCAATTTTCTATAGCGCCGCTTTCATTTCTCGATCCCCACCGCTATATACTAACCATTGTATTTTTAATTATACAAATTCTACTTGCCGCCTATGCGGTTTCAAGAATTGCCACAGTCGTTGTTGATAAATTAGTCGACATGACCGTGCAAAGAGGCGGAAAAAACAATAAACACTCCACCTTTATCTTAAAAAAAGTTATAACAGGCGTCATTTTTATCATTGCCTTTCTGCTAATTCTCAACCTCTTTGATTTCCCCGGAGCATGGGAAACCACACTTGCAAGCGTGGGAATAAGCGGTATCGTCATAGCCTTTGCACTCCAAAGCACCCTAAGCGACCTTTTTAGTGCACTATATATCTACCTTGACCGACCCTTTGAAATCGGTGACTTTATTTTTGTAGGCGACTACAGTGGCACAGTCAAAAATATCGGCATAATAAGCACAAGACTCCAACTCTTACAAGGCGAAGAGCTAGTAATTTCAAACAAAGAACTTACCTCCACATATATACGAAACTTTAGAAAACTACACAAAAGAAGAATAGTCTTCAACCTAGGCGTAAACTACGATACACCCAACGAAAAACTCAAAAAAATACCCTGGATAATCTCAGAAATAATCAACAACATCGAGGGCGCTTCACCCCAATTTGTAAGCTTTAACGAATTCGGAGAATACAGCCTCAAATTCTTCATCAGCTACTTCGTCAACGCACCCGACTACGGTAGCTACCTCGCAGTCCAACAACAAATCAACCTAGCAATAAGAGAAGCCTTTGAACGCGAAGGCATAGAACTAGCCTACCTCAAAAACGTAACTTTCATCAAAAGATAAACCCCAATTCACCGCCACATTCTTCTTAAATTGCGGGCTTATTTCTTATCTTTATTCTTATTTTCATCCTCTACTTCGATTACAAACGCAAGGAGCCGACAAAATCACGTAAACCCCATCTGCGGCAACTAATAATTTCAGTTGGATAGCAATTACTAACCAACTGACTGCCTTCCATAACGACAGCATAAATACTAATGCAAAAAATGGCGTAAAAATAAATGTGGGTTAGATGGCGTTTGTAATGCGATCGCAAGCTTCTTTGATGCGTTCTTTAGGTTGCGTAAAGGTTATTCGTACATAGCCTTCTCCATGTTTACCAAACCCAACTCCGGGTGTAACGGCTACTCCGGCTTCAAGTAGCTTAGTTGTGAATTCCATGGAATTCCCTTTGCAGTTAACCCAGACATAGAAGGTGGCCTTAGGTTTCTCACAACTAAATCCAAGTTTGGTAAGGGTATCAACAAGAAGGTCACGGCGTTCCTGTAGGATCTGGTTGCTTTGACGTAAAAATTCTGGGGGATCACGGCTGGTATAGCTACCCAAGGCTCTGACTGCGGCTTTTTGTGTATACACTGGCGGACCTGAGTCGATTTGAGATTTTACTTTAACTAAGCCTGCAATAAGTTCCTTGTTTCCTACCGCAAAGCCAATGCGGTCACCAGTCATGTTAAAGGTCTTGGATAATGAGTTAAATTCTACTGCAACATCCAAGGCGCCCTCCACTTCTAAAATACTTGGGGCACGATACCCCTCATAGGTAATCTCTGAGTAGGCATTATCATAGCAGAGAATAATGTTGTTTTCTTTGGCAAACTCGACGGCTTCTTTTAGGGTTGTGTGATCAACTATGGCGGCTGTGGGATTGTTGGGGTAGTTGAGAAACATCATTTTAACATTGTGGGTATCAACTGATTTGAAGTATGGTTGATAGTTATTCTCTTCTAATAGCGGCAAAGCAACTGCGGTTCCGTCACAGAGAATGGTGCTGCCATTGGCATAGACTGGGTATGCGGGATCAGGACAAAGCACACAGTCCCCGGGGTTGATAAAAGCTCGAGCAATGTTTGCTATACCCTCCTTGGAGCCCAACAATGCCATAACCTGATCCGATTGGAGATCTACACCAAAGCGGGTCTTATACCAGCCTATAACCGCTTCCCGAAACGCGGGTTCGCCATGGCTAAAACTATAGTTATGATTTTTTTGATCTGCCGCCTCTTTTGCTAACGAATCTGTGATAAATTGCGGCGGGGGTAAATCCGGATCCCCAATAGACAACGAAATAAGATCCATACCCTGCGCTTTTTTGGCTTTCTGAATTTTCTCTATCTCTGCAAAGAGATAGGGCGGTAGTTGTTTGATCCGCTTCGCATACTCAAAAGTCAAATTGGTTCCTCCCTAAACAATTTACCCTCAAAGACCTTCTCAGCAGGGCCCCTCATATAGATGTTGCCCTCTTCACCCTCTGTGATCTGCAGGTCTCCTCCTCTTAGGTGTACAATGACTTTGTCTTGAACTCTGCCAAGTTTTTTAGCTGTTGCAAACGATGCACAAGCCCCCGTACCACAGGCCAAGGTTTCTTTGCATCCCCGTTCCCAAACACGCACACTCATTTCACAACAATTGTGCACCTCAACAAAAGCCGCATTGGTTCGTTGCGGAAAGGCCGGGTGAGTTTCTATCCGTTCTCCAACCAAACCAACCGGAAAGTTCTCTATATCTTCAACAAAACTAACACAGTGCGGATTGCCCATAGACAGTGTAGTCACTTGATAGATCTCCTCACCGACTTGAAGCGTTTGATCTATACAGGTGCCTTCTCCAATCATAGGCACTGATGCTCGTTGCCAGTTGGGCACCCCCATATCGACCTCTACCGCTAGAACTTGACTATCTTTAACTGTGAGCCAAACCGGTTTTATACCTGCCAAGGTCTCAATTCTAAACTCAGCTTTTTTCACAATGGCATTTTCGTAACAGTACTTGCTAAAACAACGAATACCATTACCACACATCTCCGCCTCACTGCCATCGGCATTAAACATCCTCATCTTTACATCAGCAACTTGGGATGGACAAACCAACAAAAGCCCATCTGCTCCAACTGCGAAACGCCTCTCACAGAGTTGTTTAGCCCATCTTTGAGCTTTTTGATCGTTGATTTGTTCTTGGCGGTTGTCAATTACTATGTAGTCATTTCCTAAGCCCTGCATTTTCCAAAACTGCACTAAACCTCACCATGCATCTTTTGGTTGGCTACTAGATCTTTTAGTTGTTCGCGTTCTCTGACCAGTAAGGGTTTACCTCCGCGTATGAGAACCTCCGCTGCTCTTGGACGTGAGTTGTATTGACTGCTCATGCTATATCCATAAGCTCCTGCATTAAGAACCGCTAAGAGATCCCCTTCGTTAATGTCTGGCACCGCATGGTCTTTTGCAAGTAAATCTCCTGATTCACAGATAGGACCTGCTATATCATAGGTTTCTGTACTAGCTGCGGTCAGGTTGTTGGCAACCAGTATGGGGTGGTAGCTACCATACATTGCAGGACGCAATAACGTGTTAAAGCCTGCGTCTACACCTGCAAATTTGCGGTTTGGTGTAACTTTGATGGTGTTTACAGTTGTCAAGAGAACACATGCATCGGCAACCAGATATCGGCCAGGTTCTACAAAAAGAAACGGTTTGCCCAGTCCATATTCTTTGGTTTTGTTTTTAAATAGGTTGACGACTTTGTTGGAGAATTCTTGGACGTCAAACTCTTTTTCTGTAGGCTTGTAGGGAACCCCAAAGCCTCCGCCGATGTCGATGAATTCAAAGTCTATCCCAACCTCTTTGTGCACCCGCTTAGCTATACTTAGTAGCTTCTCCACTGCTTGTATATAGGGTTCGAACTCGAGGATACCTGAGCCTATGTGCATGTGGATGCCAAAACGTTCTACACGGGCGCGTTGGGCGATGGCGTAGGCTTGAATTACCTCTTCTTCCCAGAGGCCAAACTTGGATTCGGGACCTGCAGTGATGCAGTGATCATGGTGGCCTGCGCCGACTTCGGGGTTGACGCGCACGGAGAGAATTTGGGGCACCGAGATTTTGAGCAGACGATCCATCTCTGATTGGGAGTCCACATTTATGGTAATATTGGCATCTGATAGCATCTTTAACTCATCATTTCTCACGTTTGTGCCGGTGAAAAGAATGCGATCGGGTGTGAAGCCGCTACTAAGGGCCAAAAACACCTCGCCTGGGCTGACCGTGTCGAGGTATGCTCCCTGTGACTGCAAGATGCGAAGCACATTTAGGTTTGTATTGGCTTTGGCGGCGTAGTAGATACGCACATACTTGTAGTTGTTAACCAAAGCGCCATAGAGACGGTTATAGTTGTCTTGGATGCGTTTTTCGCTTATAACATAGAGCGGGGTATCGTAAGTTTTGGCTAGATCAACTGTTGAGACGCCATCAAAGTAAAGGTTGCCTTTGCGGTCTTCTAGGGGTTCACGAAGTTTTTTCTTAACCATAAGCTTCACCAATTGTTGATATTTTGTTATTATGCTAATCCTTTTGATACATAGAGTTCTGCGCTTAGAATTCCTCCGCCGGCGGCTCCGCGGACTGTGTTGTGGCTTAGGCACATATACTTAAGTGTCATAATGGGATCTTTGCGTAGTCTGCCAATCACAACGCTTTGCCCTTGTTGTGTGTCTCGATCGTATCGGGGTTGGGGGCGGTTTTTTTCGTGGCGGATAATTATGGGTTGTGTTGGTGCTGAGGGTAGTTTGAGGGTTTGGGGTTCGCCTCTAAAGGTTGTGAATGCGGTTTGGATTTCTTCGAGGGTGGGTTCTTTGGCGAGTTTTACAAAGATCGATTCGAGATGTCCATCACTGACATTGACGCGGTTGCAACTTGCACTGAGCTGGAAATTTGCATAATCGATGGTTGTTCCGTTAAAGTTGCCTAAGATTTTTAGGGCTTCGGTTTCCATTTTTTCTTCTTCGCCTGAGATGTAGGGAATTACGTTATCGATAATATCTAATGATGGTACGCCGGGATAGCCTGCGCCGCTGAGTGCTTGCATGGTTGTTACCATGACTTGTTGGATGCCAAACTGCATAAGGGGTTTTAATGTGATGACCATGCCTATGGTGCTGCAGTTGGGGTCTGTTGTGATAAACCCTTTCCAGTTGCGGTTTTTTTGTTGGACTTTAACTAGTTCAATATGGTCGGGGTTGATTTCGGGGATAATTAGGGGGACGTCTTTGTCCATGCGATGGGCGCTGGCTTTGCTAAATACTGGATAGTGGGCGCCGAATTCGGTTTCTACTGGGCCTGCCAAGTCGCTAGGGAGAGATGTGAAAACTAGGTCAAAGTCGCCTGTTTGTTCTGCGGATTTGACATCTATGTTGGCAACCGGCATCTCGGAGATTTCTTTGGGCATTTCAGTATCCATTAGCCAGGTGGTGGCGTCTTTGAATTTTTTACCTGCGCTTCGTTCAGATGCGGCAAGTACTGAGATCTCAAACCATGGGTGCTCCTGTAGGAGCTGAATGTAGCGTTGCCCTACGGCTCCGGTTGCGCCTAGTATGGCAACTTTGCGTTTATTGGTCATATAATTCTCCCTTAATGTCTCTCTATAATATAGTTGATAAAAAAGTTAACGGCCTTATTTTGTGCTTTAGTTTAATCCTAGTACATCGGCCATGCTGTAAATCTGTGGTTTGGATTGTTGGCTTAGCCACTCAGCGGCATACACTGCTCCTTGAGCAAACACATCGCGGCTAAACGCTGTGTGTTCAATGCGTAGCATTTCGTTGGATCCTGCGATGATGAGGCTGTGGATACCTGCGACGCCTCCTGCACGAAGGGTGGTGACTTCAAGTTCGTTTGGTTGTCGGGGGCTTATGCCTTCTCTGCCTGAAATTGTTTTTGTGTAGCCCCGTACGTCGGTGATGATTTCGCCGAGTTTTTTAGCGGTTCCACTTGGGGCATCAACTTTGCCGATATGGTGAATTTCATTTATGCTAAAATCGTAGCCTTGTGGAAATGCTTTGAGCTGTTCGGCGAGTTTAAAGAGAATATTGATACCCACGCTATAGTTGGGTGAGAATACTGCGGGAACTTTGCCTGCCATGGTTGCTGTGATTTTTTGGTGTTGATCTGGTGTGAAGCCTGTGGTGCCCAAGATTATACGTTTATTGAGAGCTACTGCAGTTGGAATGTTGATCAAGTCGGCGGCGGGGGTGGTGAAGCTGATGAATATATCAGCGTCTTGGAGAGCCGTGTTTATGTCTGTGCAGATTTTTGTCTCAGAGTTGACTCCAAAATCGCATAGAGCTCTGCCTAATGCGGGACAGTTTGGTGCTTCGGTGGCTCCTGTTATTTGGTGTCCTTTGGCGAGGGCTTCAGCAATTATGGCCTGGCCCATTCTGCCTGCGGCGCCTGCAACACAGAGCTTAAGCATAGCTGAGTCCTTCGTGGTATTTGGGGTTGGCGAGGCGCTCGTCTATATCGATGCCGAAGTGGTTGGCGATTGGTTGGAGGATTTGGGGGTTGGCTTTGTGGACTTTGCGTGTGGCTGTTAGGATGACTTCTAGTCCGTTGGGAGTCATTTTGCCCAGAGGTTGGCGGCAGGGGCCGGAGGGCATGCCTAGGATGTTCATCAGGGTTTTGATGGCTAGGGGGTTGCGCGCTTTGCATACGGTTGGTCCGTAGGGTGTTTGTTCGGTGGTTTTTACTGTTATGATGTTGAAGAGGGGTTGGAGTGCTTGGGCGATTATGTTGGCGGCTTCTTGGTTGTCTTCAAGTGAGTATTGTACCATGTCTGTTATTGCGCGGGGGGCGATGTTGGATATGACGGAGATGACGCCGCTTGCTTTGATGGCGGGTGAGGTTATCATGGTGTAGGTTTTGTCGTCGTCGCCGCTTAGAATGTCAAAGTCTGGGCCGCAGAGTTTTCGGGTTAGTTCCATGTTTTGGAGATCGCCTGTGGCTTCTTTGACGCACCGCAGGTTTGGGTATTGGGCGTGGAGTGTGGCGAGATCTTGGGGTAGGAGTTGGGTGCCGGTTCTGCCGGGGATGATGTAGGGTATGATTTGGATTTGGGGGAAGCGGCTGGTGATGGGTTCGATGTATTCACGGCGGATTTCTGTGGAGCTGGGTCCGTTGTAGTAGGGGTCAACAAGAAGCACAGCGTTTGCACCTGCGTTTTGGGCGTGGTGTGTTCCTTCGATGGCTTCTTGGGTGTTGTTGCTGCCGGTGCCTGCAATTGTTGTGCAGCGGGTTTGTGTGTATTGGCATGTTTTTTCTATGACTTTGCTGTGTTCTGTCCAGTCTAGGGTGGGTGATTCGCCGGTTGTGCCAACGGCAAGGATGCCTTGGACGCCGTTTTTTATTTGGAACTCTATTAATTGTTGTAATCCGTCGTAGTCTACTTGACGGTTAGGGGTCATGGGGGTTATTAGTGCGGTATAGCACCCGCTAAATGTTGCCATTTTGATTTCCTTCTGATGAATCTTTAGTAGATTATACAATATTTAAAGTTTACGTTTGCCACATTTTTTTTACGAAAAACGGAAAAAGTTAATGCTTATCAGCTAAACAGCATCCAGCTGTAAACGTTTTACGTACCAAATTGGGCCCAAAGGCACCACACAATACCGCCAGACACCAAAACCAGCAAAACCTAACAAACATGACAAACCACCAAAAATAGTAAGAGGTAGCTGCACTATGCGCTCCCAAAAATTAATTGATCCGTAAACATATCGCGAGGCGGAGCGGCTTTTGCCGCTTATAGCTTGTAACTTTTGGGGCTTTCTGTAAAATTAAATAATTCTTTCTCCTTACTTCTGCACAGAAACACCTAAAGGCAAACAAAACAAATTCGCTTAAAAGCAGATAATTAAAAAGGAAAAATTTGGGTGAATCGTAGAAGAGGCTTGCGGGTTTACCCTTTGCCTTTTTCTTCTTTTCCGAAGTACTGTGTCCACTTGAGTTTGCGTGCGTCGCGTTTGAATGCTAAGCTGCTTTTCTTGCATTTGCTGGAGTCGTACCAAAGGATTGAGCCGTCGTTTTTGACGTACATCATGCCTGTGCCAGCTGGGAAATCAGCACCACAGAACGAACATTTTCTCGGTTTTGGCATGACAATTTTCTCCTGTCAGTTTATCTTGTGATTTTCTTTGCTTCCCGTTCAGTTTCTCGAAGCATCAAGATGTCTTGAACGCGCACGGGTCCTTTAACGTTGCGAGTAATGATTCGACCTTTGTCTCTGCCTTCCATGATGCGGACGCGAACCTGCGTAATTTCGCCGGTTACACCTGTGCGACCGATGATCTGAATAACTTCAGAGGGAGTTAATTCATCGGTTGACTCTTTGCTACTCATGTTACTGAGTGCCTCGTTTAACCTGATCGATGCGTGTCACGATTTCTTTAATTAATCCTGCTGCTTCCCCTTCTCTCATGATGCATGCGGCTGCGCATGGAACGTCAATACCGATGGATTTGCCGAGCTGTTCTTTACTTGGTACAAACACGTATGGAATTTTGCGTTCATCGCAGAGCAATGGTAAGTGTGCAATGACTTCTGGGGGATCAACGTCTTCAGAGATGACAACAAGTTTTGTTTGATTTCGCTCTACCGCTTTGGTAGCTTCGTTGGTTCCTTTCCTAACTGACCCTGATTTTGAAGCAAGCGTTAGGGCTTCATAGGCTGCATCCACGAGTTCTTTTGGGGCTTCATATTTTACATAGAATGGTTTAGTCATATTTCTTAGCCTCACCCTTTTTTAAGGCACACTCTTATCCCCACTTCTTATTTAATAAGCTTTCTACACTAAAGCCGCAGAGCCATCTCTCTACATATAACTAAACCAGTAGTTCCGCTGAGTGTAACTAAACTATTTGATGTGATATTTAAATTCTAAAAACCATAACGAATCAAACGACAAACAACCAATTATTAGTAAGTTACTAATGTTCCAGTTATTAAATTAAACTTAGAATAAATTATCTAACAGTTATTTTTAAAACAATACATGCATTAAAAGAAGGCTTTAAAAACAACTGACAACAGCAGAAAAATTATATTCGTAACAACCGTTTGAACTTCAGAAAAACCTCTTAGTACTCACCTATATTTTTGTCTAGTGGACTTGCGGTTGACATCATTTTCTTAACATCAGAAAAACATTACAATGCCTAAAACATCAGAAAAACAGTATTGATTATAAACTTACATGATATGTTTGCTATCTTTTTGTCCATTAAAAGTTAATTGATTAATAGATAGTACAGCATTTTTGAACTACTATAAACCCAGAAACATTTAAATCCAAAGCTACGGCTACCTACATGTTCTTGAGGGGGCATAACATTTGCAAAAATTAGGTAAAATAACAACAGTATCTCCTTCAGGGAATGCGCTAGTTAAAGTAGAGAACCCTCCAAAAATAGGCTCCGAAGTTGTCGATGAGAACCTACACGTTGTCGGTAAAGTTTTCGATATTATTGGGCCAGTCTCAGCCCCATATATAGTGATTAAACCAACCGTTAGGGAACCCGCCAGGTTAGTCAATAAACCGGTGTATTTACTCCTCTCGAAAACGCAACGGAGCAAACGAGACAAATGAGTAGAGACAGTAACCTGCACATAACCGAAAAAGACTCCACCACAACACAGCCAGAGCTCCCCAAAACACGTGTCTGCCCTGAATGCGGGAGCACCCGACTTATGCACGACTCCGAAGTCTCTGAAATAGTCTGCATGGATTGTGGTGTTGTAGTACAACAAAAACTTGCTGACCACGGACCTGAATGGCGCGCTTTTGATGATGAACAACGCACAAAACGAATCCGTGTCGGCGCACCTCTCACGTATACCATCCACGATAAAGGGCTATCCACAACTATCGATTGGCATGACCGCGATGTTTATGGCAAAAGTCTCTCCCCCGGTCAAAAAGCCCAAGTTTATCGCCTGCGAAAATGGCAACGCCGCATTCGAGTCTCCGATGCAACCGAACGCAACTTGGCTTTTGCGCTCTCTGATCTCACAAAAATCTCCAACAACCTCAACCTGCCAAAAAACATTCTCGAAACTGCCTCGGTTATCTATCGCAGAGCAGTCAAAGAACACCTCATCCGAGGCCGGTCAATCCAGGGCGTCACATCAGCATCCCTTTATCTAGCATGCCGACAATGCGGACTACCCCGAACCATAGATGAAATCTCCAAAGTCTCCACAGTAAGCAAAAAAGAAATCGGACGAAGCTACCGCTTTCTCATACGCGAACTCGACTACTCAATTCCACCCCTAAAACCCAGCCAATACATCACCAAATTCTCCAACAAACTCACCATGCAGGGCAAAGTAGAAGAAATCGCCCACAAAATCATAGGCGCGGTCAAAGAACTCAAACTAACCTCCGGCAGAGGCCCCACAGGCATCGCAGCCGCCGCAAGCTATATCGCCTCAGTACTAACAGGCGAACGCAAAACACAAAGAGAAATCGCCGAAATCGCCCAAGTCACAGAAGTCACAATCCGCAACCGCTACAAAGAACTCGCCGAACGCCTAATGTTCCAAATAAGCATCTGACCCCGCCAATCAAACACATAGAAAAAGAAACTGCCAATTAGACGAATTTGTCAACTATCCTAAAAACAAGGTTGTTGTTTTGTTCCATAACTGGAACACTATGTTCCAAGCGTAGAACTAAAAATACGTTTATCCATTTTAGCACAGGGAACTATATTGAAAGTAACTATATTGAAAATTGTCGCTGTTGCTTCAATAATGCTAACTTTGCTGTTATGTCCTTTTAGCCTATTTATCAAAAATGCAGATGCACAACCCTCAGCTATCACGATATTTCCAGATGGGACTGTTGATGCCTCAAGCGGGATTCAAAAAGACGGCAACACCTATACACTAACAACAGACCTCAAACTGCCTATTGAAGTCCAAAAAGATGGCATCACACTAAACGGAGCAAACCACACCCTCCAAGGGCCGGATATCGACTCAGGCTTGGCCGGCATTACTCTAAAGGCAAGCAATGTAGTGGTCACTAATTTCAACATTAACCGTTGGTCAGCTGGAATATATGGTGCATACAACAATAATACCATAACAGCCAACAAATTTACTGATAATGATCGCGCTATAGCATTGTATGCCACTAATTATGTCATAAGTAAAAACATCATACAGACAAGCACTAGTGGGATCTATATTAAAGATGTATTCACTCCCACAGGAGACACCAACCTCATAATCAACAACCAAATAAGCAACAACTTTTGGGCATTTAACATAATAGACAGCAATGGGACAACAATAACCCAAAACGACGTTATGGACAATGATGTAATACTAACCCTTGGTAGCCGCTCTGGAGTTGCGGGTTATCATTTGATTTATCTTAACAATTTTGTGAACAATCAACAAGCGCTCCATGTTCATCTCCCAGGCCCGTTTGTATCTGGGCTTCCCACGATTTTTCCTGCTGGAAACTGGGACAATGGTAAAATGGGCAATTATTGGCACGACTACACCACAAGATACTCCAATGTATCTGAGATAAGTAATTCAGGCATAGGCGATACAGCATATTTAATCGAATCCGAACCCATACCTTGGAGCCACGGTAATGGAGACGAAGGCATAGCCATTTTAGGCAAAGGAGTCGACCACTATCCACTTATCTCCGACTACAGCATAGCAACTTTACCAGATAATAACTCACCAAATAGTAGTAACTTACCCATTGAATATGTGGCTGCAGTGATACTTGCGGTTGCCCTTTTAATCACAGTGCTGATTACAATAATATACTGAAAAAAACACCGACAAAACTGATGCAAGCAGTCTCTGCTTATGTCTTTCATCTTACCTACATATACCCCTCTATAATTTTGTGGGGTAAGTCAAGTTTTAGATTAGATAATTTTTTATCCAATGGCACCACACTACTTTTGTGCTTGCAGAAAAAGATAAAAAATCCAGCAATCTTAGACTTGCCCGGATTTTGTTGTTCATATTTGCCATCGCATCAGTTATACTTCTTTTCTACTCCTCAACAATACTAAAGGTCATTTCAAACGACGTCTATCTTATCGGCGGCTTTGGTGTAGTGGTAGCCTCAGCAATAATCAACTATGTACTCATCCGCATTTATGGCAAAAGACCCCCCAAACAATTGCCTAACAACACAGATAGCCAATAGCGCGTAGTAGTCCCAACGGCTTTTATGTTTGGGTGCTGTTTAACATCACGTTTTGAGGGATATGATGCATACAAAACAAATTGGAAAAAACCTCTACCAAGTTGAACTCGACACTGGCGGTTTTAAACAACTCATCTGCAGCTATATCATTACCGGCTCAAAACCAATACTTATCGAGTCTGGCCCAACAAACTCAGTACCCAACCTCCTTAGCGCTTTAGAGGAACTAGGCATAGCCCCCCCAGCCATTGAGTATGTTGCAGTGACTCATATCCATCTTGATCATGGCGGCGGCGCAGG
The DNA here is from genome assembly GCA_009783705.1 of Candidatus Bathycorpusculum hydrogenotrophicum. Taxonomy (GTDB): domain Archaea; phylum Thermoproteota; class Bathyarchaeia; order Bathyarchaeales; family Bathycorpusculaceae; genus Bathycorpusculum; species Bathycorpusculum hydrogenotrophicum. The sequence continues at coordinate 110,755 of WRCX01000001.1, forward strand.
CACACTGCTAAAATCTCTGCCAAACGCCAAGGTTATTGTCCACCCGCGTGGCGCACCCCACCTAATCGACCCTGAACGCCTCTGGCCCTCAAGTCAAGCCGTTTTAGGTTATGTTAGCGAAGTCTTCGGTAAACCCGAACCCGTATCCAAAGACCGTGTGATCCCCATAACTGAGGGCGTTTTTGATTTAGGCAACGGCGCTAAACTCACTGTGCTTGAAACATTGGGCCATGCCTCACACAACCTCAGTTTCCAAGAAAACCTCAACAATGGCGTTTTTCCCGGTGATGCCGCAGGTACCTACCTGCCCAAATGCAACACCGTTGTTCCCACAACTCCCCCGCCGTTCTATCTCGAATCAGCATTGGCCTCACTTGACAAACTCATCGCCCTCAACCCCCAAGCACTCTACTTTAGTCACTTCGGACGAGCCGATGATGCAGTTAACCGACTTGAAGCCTACAAAACACAATTACGACTCTGGGCAGACATCGCACAAGCAGGCGTAGAAACAAACCAAAGTCTAGAAACCATTCGAGAAAACATCATCCAAGCAGACCCCGTTATGACCAAAATTATCAACTACATCCAAAACCATCCCATCTACAAAAAAACAGTGCTGGAAAACTGCATCATGGGATTTATCGAATACGCCAAGACCAAACAGCCCAAAACCCAACCATAAACGTTTTAATAATCTGCTTGGGTTTTTGTCATGTCGTGAAGTGTTTTGGGCGAAAATGAAAGCAGACCCGCTCCTGAACGGGTGCCTCTTGAGAAAGTTAACGATTACATGTGGCAAATTCCCAAGTACAAACCCCATATGAAAGTTCCCGCCATGATTTTTGCCAATAAAGCATTACTGGAAAAAATGCAAACTGACCGCACACTTTGGCAATGCGGCAACGTGGCACAACTCCCCGGTATTTACAAACACGCCATCACACTCCCCGATGGACATGAAGGCTACGGCTTCCCAATCGGCGGCGTCGCAGCAACCGACTACACCGACGGAGTCATAAGCCCAGGCGGCGTTGGATATGATATCAACTGCGGCGTTAGACTCCTAACAACCAACATAACCGACACAGAAGTCCGACCCAAACTAACCTCGCTCACCGACACAATCTTTCGCAACGTACCCTCCGGCTTAGGAAGCCGCAGAAGAGACTTTACAATCTCTAATCGCGACCTTGACACACTTGCCGTTGAGGGCGTACAGTGGCTCATTGATCGAGGCTTAGGCTGGAGCGAAGACGCCAAACACTGCGAAGAAAACGGCCATATGCCCAACGCTAACCCTGATAAAGTCAGTCAAACCGCTAAAAACCGCGGTTTAACCCAACTTGGCACCCTAGGTAGCGGCAACCACTTCTTAGAGATCCAAAAAGTAGATAAAATTTTCAACCCCAAAACCGCCAAAACCTTCGGCATCACCCACGAAGGCCAAGTTACCGTTATGATTCACTGCGGTAGCCGCGGATACGGCCACCAAGTCTGCTCCGATTACCTTCGTGTAATGGAACATGCAGTGCAAAAATACAAAATCAGCCTCCCTGACCGCGAACTAGCCTGCGCTCCTGGCAACAGCCAAGAAGCCAAAGACTACGTTGAAGCCATGGCCTGTGCCGTTAACTATGCCTTCTGCAACCGCCAAGCCATAATGCACTGGGTCAGACAGAGCTTCCAACAAGTCTATGGACAGGACCCCGAAAAAATCGGTCTCAAACTTGTCTATGATGTTGCGCACAACATTGCAAAAATGGAAACCCACGATGTTGGGGGCGGTGTACAAAAGAAGGTCTGGGTTCACCGCAAAGGCGCCACCCGCGCGTTCCCTCCAGGACATGAAGCAGTGCCTGAAGATTACCGAAGCGAGGGCCAACCAGTGCTTATCCCCGGAAGCATGGGCACCAGCTCTTGGGTACTTGTGGGCACACAAAAAGCCATGGAGTTAACCTTTGGTTCCACAGCCCATGGCGCCGGACGTACAATGAGCCGTTTTGCCGCCAAACGCCAATTCGGAGGCGCAGAAGTAAAAAGCCGCCTCGAAAAACGCGGCATCGCAGTCCGTGCCGCAAGCCCAACTGTACTTGCAGAAGAAGCAGACCCCGCCTACAAAGACGTAGACATGGTTGCAGAGGTCAGCCACCAAATCGGCATAGCCACCAAAGTTGCCCGCCTCACACCACTAGCAGTCGTTAAGGGCTAACCCCTTTTCTATATTTTTACTCCTAACTTCACTAGATAACTGTACTTCTCAAATTTTCCCCTAAAATTCCGCTTGGCAGGTGTGGAGATAACTAGTATCTGATTGTTTGTACTTCTAGTTTTGGTGATATCATGTGTGGCTAACTTGTTGCGCATAAGTAGTCAAATCGAAGACTTTTGTTAGTGAGCGTGGGGTTTATGAATGTAGATTCTTTGGGTTTGGCAAGTGTTGCCAAGATTCATCGGTGAACGATTGTGATCAATGTCTGATCACTTATCTCAAAATATAGTTACCTCCAAAAAACTAAAATGCGGTATCTTCGTTGCTTACCGATAATTGATAGATATGAACAGGAATTTGCTCTACATTGGTATTATTTTGATTGTTTCTATCTTGTGTGTAGCGGCGATGTTCCAGTTCACTGTTAAGCAAACTGTGGGAAAGCCCATCCGTGTCGCCTGTATCGGAGATAGTATAACCGAATATGGTGGATATCCCAATAAGCTTCAAGCGTTACTTGGTTCCAATTATATTGTTGAAAATTTTGGTGTTAGTGGTGCAACATTAACCACAAATTCAACACTACCATACATCTCTAGACCTCAATTTCAAGATGCTCTAAAGTATCAGCCAGATATTGTAATAATCATGCTTGGAACCAATGAAGCCAGCATAGAAAATATGGGAACTAACACAGATTTGGTGGACCAATATTCCTATTTGATTAACGCTTTTCAGAATCTTCAAGGTACTCAACTGATCTGGATTGCTAAACCGCCACCAATCATTACCAACCCAAACTTTGACTCAGATTACTTAGAGAATATAGTTATTCCCCAAATCTTGACCGTCTCAGACCAATTGAACCTGCCCCTTATCGATATTCCCTATGTTGTTGGTAGTGACATCTATTTCGCAGATGGTGTTCATCCCACCTATGAGGGTTCAACGTTAATAGCGGCAGTAGTGTACAATGCCATAACCCTGCCAGATGGCTCCCCCGACATCACCGCTTTTGGCGAAGGATATATCGGCTAATTATCCCATCCAAAACACGCTGATAATTTAGTAAAAAATAAATCTTAATACACTTATACACTGGTAAGTTGCGGGAACATCAAGCGCGTGAGGAGTCCACACTCCCTGTTGACCTGATTCGGACCGTTGCCCTATTCTTGATTATTCTACTCCATGCCTCTGTAGGCGCAAATGCTGCTATTGATTTTATGTCTCCGCGGGGTGTCGAACTCTGGTGGACTGCAAATGTCTATAATTCTCTCTCACTGGTAGCTGTTCCTTTATTTGTTATGTTGACGGGTGCACTGTTACTTTCACCAAGCAAAACAGATGAACCCCTACGCGTTTTCTTTAAGAAAAGATGGAACCGAATAGGCATACCTGTCATATTTTGGATGATAATTTACTTTCTTTGGCTTTTCTACAGTCAAAACCAGCCCCTGACAACCACCTCACTGTTACAGGGAGTTTTTGCTGGACCCTACAACCATTTCTGGTATATCTATCTGTTGCTTGGGTTATACCTTGCTACACCGTTTATTCGGGTGTTTACTGCTCATGCAAACTGGAAGACGGTGCGATATTTTTTAGTGCTCTGGGTTATCGGCACTTCCATCATATCGCTCTTAACACTATATTCCCCTATAAGCTCTGAGGTTACTTGGTTTAGAAGCACTGTTTTCTTGTTTAGCGGTATAATAGGCTATTATATTTTGGGCAGTTACCTAACCAAAATAAAAATCCGCACCGTTTTTCTCTATCTCGGTTTTGCTCTGAGCAGTGTTTTTACTATACTTGGAACTTACTTTTTGGTAGGCTCACTGGGTGAGGTGTATGGCCAGTTCTTCTATGACGCCTCAAGCATTAGCATCCTTGTTGCATCAGTAAGCTTGATGCTTATTTTTACAACAATACCTAGCCACCTCATCAAAACAAAACATCCAAAAATCAGCCAAGGGCTCAAAATCATAAGCCTCAACACTTTGCCAATCTATCTTTTTCACTACATAATTTTGGAAACCCTTCGCAACGGAATATTAGGCTACAGAATAGATGTAACAACCCTAAATCCAATCCTAGCAATTCCCCTTCTAGCCATTCTAACCCTGGGAATCTGCTTAGCCATCATCATCCCACTTAAAAAAATCCCCTATGTAAACCGCATCATAGGCTAAAACCAAAAATAAGCAAGTTTATGCCTCAGTACTTGCATGCTACGCTATAGCTTTCTTGTTATCATGACGTAAAATACGCTGACTTGACACAGTGTTGGACGACTCGCTAAAGGGAAACCATAGAGTTGGGTGACAAGGCTCTTTTTAGTCTGGGTGGTCCTTTTTGTTCTACTAACAACACGTTTGAACAGAAAGAACCGCCACCTTATATGTGTCCAGTCTTTCTGATTTGAGCTGTTGATTGATTTTGATTGTCTATTAAGAAGAAGGCGAACAAATTGTTGTTTGTTTAGCTGTTTTTCTTAGTTTAATACATTGGGCATACAGGTCAAAATTACAATCAACAAGTTCAAAGCCATATTCCAAAAAAACTTTTTCAATTTCTTTAGGTGTCCCAAAATGCCCTGCTATCTTATGTATACGTAGGGCTAAATTCAACGGTTTTCTAACGATCCATGGGAAACGTGGGTCTGCAATGTATAGATGTCCTCCTGGCTTTATGATTCTTGATGCTTCCTTTGCAAATCCTTGTTTATCTGCAAAATGATGATAAGACATGCAAGAAGTTACAATATCAAACTGATTATCTTCAAAAGGGGTTTTTATACAGTCTGAAACAAAGATATTCATTTCCGGACACTTTGTTTTTGCCTCCAGAATCATGTTCTCTTCAACATCAATTCCATACCCGTTTATGTCTGTAAGGGCGCTTAAATTTTTAAGAATTGTACCCGTCCCACAACCTACATCTAAAATAGTTGCACCTTGATGTGGATTAATTTGTTTCAGCAGTAACTTGTAAAACTTTTTTGATGCTTTACCCCCAAATCCTTCATCATAAGTTGAGGCCATTTTATCAAATTTGAAATCCTTATAGTCCTTCATGTTTCCAATACCCCATCTGCTGATGTGTTAATACAAACGTACCGTTACATATACATAAAATTTTATGTTTATTGCTTTTATGAAGGGCTGTAACAATGTTGCGTTATTGTTCATAAGCGTTTAACTATGCTGGGTACATACACATCGTGTATATTGGTTTTTTACTCGGTGACTTTGGATATTCTGTTCTTTTGTTTTGTTATGGCGATTTAGGCTCTGCTTTTTCCAAGCCGCAGTTAACGTTCTTAGTGTTTTATAGCTCTGGTGCCCTTTAGATTTCGTAGTGTGTCGATCTTGCGTTGTACAACCGGTTCCCAAAACGCTGTTCCGCACAATTATTAGTCGATTCCAACCCACACAAACACAAACCTAAACCAACATAGCCATTGCTAACCTTTACAATGAACTGGTTGTTATTGGGGTTTGGATTTGGGTTTGGTTGTTTTGGGGGTTGCTGTTTTTTTGTAGAGTGTCGTGCATAGGTTGCAGATATGGGGCGTAATGTTTTCTGGGTTGGTTTTTTTGTCGGCTATTTTTTTGGCGGTGTCTATGGCTAAGGTTCGGATTTGGGGTAGGAATTCTTCTATTTGTTTGGTGTTTTTATAGGCGCGTTTTGAGTTGAGGTATTGGCTGATGGCAGCTTGGGTGGTTCCGAGTTTTTTGGCGGTTTCAGTTTGAGAAAGGTGATGGGTTTGGACGAGTTCTTTTGCTAGCATGGAGCGGAAAATGGGCAGTATGTATTTGGCGATTATTTCGCATTGAGTGCTCATAAGTATCCCCTCAGTATAACCTGATTATATTTATTAGATGTTTTATTTCTTCTCTGTTTTGCCGCTCCGTAACTGTTTTAAGGTGTGAACGCTACCATTCCATACCAGCGTTATGTAGAGTGTGGAAAATGACCATAAACAATAACGTATTAGATCTAATAGGTAAAACTCCATTAGTACGCCTAAACAAACTCACCAAAGGTATAAACGCCACAGTCGTGGGTAAACTCGAATCCCGCAACCCTGGCGGCAGCATAAAAGACCGCATCTGCAAAAACATGATCGAAGCCGCTGAAATCCAAGGCCTAATCAGACCCGGCGCAACAATCATCGAACCAACCTCTGGCAACACCGGCATCAGCCTTGCTATGGTTGCCGCCGTCAAAGGCTACAAACTTATCCTAACCATGCCTGAGACCATGAGTCTAGAACGCCGCAATCTTCTCAAAGCATACGGTGCACAACTCGTACTCACCCCGGGATCCGCCGGTATGAGTGGAGCCATCAAAAAAGCTGAAGAACTAGCCGCCTCCACCCCTGGAAGCTTTATCCCCCAACAATTCAAAAACACCGCAAACTCTAATGCTCACTACCAAACAACCGGCCCCGAAATCTGGAAAGACACCGACGGAGACGTCGACATCGTCATCGCAGGTGTTGGCACAGGCGGAACCATAACCGGCATAGCACAATACCTCAAAGACAAAAAACCCACCCTCCAAGCCATAGCCGTGGAACCCGCTGCCTCACCCGTACTTAGCGGTGGAAAAGGCGGACCCCACAAAATCCAGGGTATAGGCGCAGGCTTTAAACCCGACATTCTCAAACTCGACTTAGTTGATGAAATCATCCAAGTAACCGATGACAACGCCCTAAAAACCGCTCGTGCATTAGCCCAACAAGAGGGTCTGCTAGTGGGGATCTCTTCAGGAGCTGCAACATGGGCCGCCCTCGAAGTTGCCAAACGCCCCCAAAACAAGGGCAAACTTGTACTAGTTATCCTGCCCGACACAGGTGAGCGCTACCTAAGCACCGCACTATTCCAACAATAATACCCAAACGCGTCTTTGCTTCTTTTTTAAGCAGACGCTTCTCTTATATTCCCCTCTCACCAATACAAAGCAAAGGGAAGAACACAGACATGTCTACAAATCCATCCCGATCCATAGACTGCAAGAAATGTCTAGAACAGAACAAAGATGTTGATTGCTGGAATCCCGATCGTATGATTGACACATTGATGCATACCAACCATACGGTGGAGCAGGACTGGGTCGCAAGGGGTCTGCCAAAACTGGTAGATGATTTGGCGGCTAGTTACGAAAAATTTGGCGGCATGGATCACCTTGAAGGACGCGATTTACCTAACAAAAAAATCGTTATCGAGGTTTTAGAAGATTTATTCTCCGTTCTCTTCCCTGGATATCTGGGTGATTCCGAACCCTCTAAAGCCAATGTAAACTATTATTTAGGCATAAAATTAACCTCCATTTATGCCCGAATTACTGATGAGATTGAGAAGAGCCTCAAATATATCTGCAGAAAAATCAGTCAATGTCCCCACGATCTCTGCCAGAAACGGGCCCATGTGGTCGCTCGAGAGTTACTTGAAAAGCTACCCGAAATTCGTGGTAAACTCAGCGGGGACATCCAGGCCGCATACAGCGGTGACCCAGCGGCTGTGAGCACCGATGAAGTCATCTTGAGTTACCCCTGTGTTTTAGCCATTACCACTTATCGCATAGCCCATGAACTATACCTAAGCGGGGTCCCCCTAATTCCCCGAATCATGAGCGAGCACATGCACAGCTTAACCGGGGTTGACATTCATCCCGGAGCAAAAATCGGCCGAAACTTTTTCATCGACCATGGTACCGGAGTTGTTATAGGCGAAACCGCCGAAATCGGCGACAATGTCAAACTCTATCAGGGTGTAACGCTTGGTGCTTTGAGTTTTCCCAAAGATGAGGCAGGTAACATAATCAAAGGCCGCAAACGCCATCCAACCATCGGCAACAACGTAATTATCTACAGCGGTGCAACCCTTCTGGGCGCAGAAACAGTGGTGGGCGACAACGTAGTCATCGGCGGCAACATATGGTTAACCGGTCCAGTAGCCTCCGGCATAAAAATAACCCTCGCTGCACCCGAGCAAAAATACCGAATAGAACCCCGCCACCCAGCAAAACCAAACCCCTAACCATCCGCAACCACGCTATACACGACCCTTGGCTCATGTGATGGCTATTGGTTTAACGGTAAAATATACTGTTAATTGTGGATAATAAAAAATGGCAAAAAAGAGAAGGTGTTAATCTTCTCTCCACTTGAACAGTTTTACTGCTAAGACAAAGATAACCAGTGTTATAATCCCTAGAATTGCTATGTCAAACATGGCTGCGGGAATGTTGTTGTAGACCATGACGTTGTTTAATACCTCGGTAACGTAGAAGAGCGGTAGCACATGGGCGATGGTTTGCAGGTAGGAGGGCATGATGCTAAGCGGGAAAAAGGTGCCTGCTAGAAACATCATGGGGAACGTTATGATGTTACCGATAACTCCTGCAGTCTCGGGGCTCTTGGTTACAGAACCTACTAGCATACCCAGTGTTGCAAAGAGTATAGGACCCAATACTAGGAAGGGTATGAGCCATAGCGAGAATGTGATGTGTGCATTAAAGATAAGGATGCCTACTCCGCTCATTAGCAGAAAACCGGCGGCGCTTAGCAGGATGTAGAAGAGTACTTTGGAGATAAGCCATTCCATTTTGGTTAGCGGGGTGAGTGAGAGTTGTTTGAAGAGTTTATTTTTTTTGTAGTCGCTAGATATGTTGACTAGTGAGAACATGGGGCTTGTGAGGATAGAGAAGCCGATTAAGCCGGGGATCAAAAAGTCCACATAGTTGGTTTGTTGGGTGTTGATGGTTGTTGTGGTTAGGCCTATGACGGTGGTGCCGTTGAAGCGTTGGAGGTTGAAGTGACTCACATATCCGCTGACTGTACCGCTAACTATACCACTTGTGCTTGAGGCTGGATTGCCATAGACTGTGATGTTGACTTGATTCCCTTCTATGTATTGTGCTGAGAAATCAGGCGGGATCAATATGCCATCTGATGCGGATTTAGCTGCTAAAAAGTCCGCAAAATTTTCTGAACTATCCACTGTTATGACTCTTATGGTACTGGATTGATTTAGGGCGCTAAGAAAACTGTTGCCTATGTTTTGCCCAAACACCCCGTTATCTTGGTTTTGAGCATAAACATCGACAGTTTCGGCTCCACCGCCAGCAAAGATGGCTCCGAAAATCAAAATCAATACTACAGGGAAAATTAAACCGAAAAATAATCCGAATTTATTTCTAAGGTATCCTACGCTAAATACTCTAAAGTCTGCGTAGATACGTCTTGCGCTTACCATATTTATCGTCTCTGTTTTTTGTCTGTTTGATTTTTTGGTGTTGTTTCTTGTTGTTCCTCGAGGGGTTCTTGGACGAGTTTAATGAACACATCATCGAGGCTGTCTTGGCGGGTTTGAATGTTACCCCACTCCATGCCTGATTGCTCAGCGGCAGCCAACGCTGCTAGTGCATCGATTTTCTTTTTGAGTAAAACTGTGATTATGCCTCTTGCTTGGTCATATTCTACCTGCATCTCTTCAGTGTTTGCTTTGATATAGTCTGCAAGTTTTTGGGTGCCCTGAATTTCTAAGCGTTCTCCTGAGCCATGTTGTTGGATGATTTCTTGGGTTGTGCCGATAGCAACGATGTGTCCGTGGTCCATGATAGCTACGTGGTCTGAGAGTTGTTGGGCTTCGTCGAGGTAGTGGGTTGTTAAGATGATAGTTTTGCCTTTTGCTTTTAGTCCTCGGATGACTTCCCAGATGGCTCGGCGTGCGTTGGGGTCTAGGCCTGTGGTGGGTTCGTCGAGAAAGAGCAGTTCTGGTTGGTTTACAAGTGAGAGGGCTAAGCCTGTTTTTTGTTTTTGGCCGCCGCTTAGGCTTTCAAAGGGATGTTTAGCCATATCTTCGAGGAGCACATCTTGTAGAATAGCGTCAGTATCTACTTTAACGTGGAAGAGATCGGCATAGTAGTTTATGGCTTCTTTGGGTGTGGTTTTCTCAAAGAAGGTAAAGTTTTGAGGGATGACGCCGATTTTTTTGTGTAGTTCATATCCATTTTTCCAGGGGTCGAGTCCTAAAATTTTGACGTCTCCGCTGTCTCTTTCGCGCAGGCCCTCCATGATTTCGATGCTGGTGGTTTTTCCTGCACCGTTTGGTCCCAGCAGTCCAAAAACTTCTCCTTCTTTGACTGTGAAGGAGATGCCGTCTACGGCTTTGAGGCTACCGTAGTATTTTTTTAGTCCGGATACTTCAATCGGTAACATTTAGCGATTCTTCCTAATTACTATGGTATAATTTTGTTGCTCACTGTTTCTCCATGGGGTAAAAAATATAGCTTTCGGCTAAAGAAACAAAAACGATGCATATGGCTTGCTTTAGTTTGTTGGGGTTGATTCTTTGAGGATTTTGCGCTTAGAGTTATTGTTGAGGTTATTTATAAAAAAATTTGTCTTGTCCCAAAATAATTTCCCCCCCACCTTTGAGGTATCTTACAACTCACCATTTCACCATCTAAACTGTCTAGCAGCTATACCCAGCCACACCTCAGGCCACAAACGGCTGACAAACGC
>WRCX01000002.1 GCA_009783705.1 Candidatus Bathycorpusculum hydrogenotrophicum
GTCTTCGTTTCGAAAGAGATAATCCCCAGAAGGCTTAAATCTAATACATTTTTATTGTTTATTTGTAAGCTTCCGGCTTACTCTTCAGAAGGACAGGAAGACACATCATTGAACAGGGGCATTGTGACCCTTATTGATATGGTGTGTGACCTCTTTCCTGTTAAGTTTCGAGGATTGATAACAGCCTAAATTATCGTTCTTCTTCTCCGATTTCTTGAGAGTTAGATTCAGATTTTAACTCAGATTCAGAACTTAACGTTATCATCAAAGGCAGTGGTGAACAAATTGAGTAGTCAGGTTCGGAACTTAACACAGGTTTAGAATTCAACTCATATCCAACAGTTTTATTTTTCACACTAAACTGTAATATCAAATAAAGTGTACCTAACAATCCATAATACAAGCAAAGGACTGCGAAAAACAGAACTCTATACGGATGACCACCAGAAATTTCACCTACAAAATCGTTTCCTGACTGCTTTAAGGCCAAATAGTTTAAAGAGATAAACGATAAAAGCAAAGACAAACAAAGACACCAGAATATCCCTACAATATAACGTAATGTTTTCATCTTTTCTTTTCTCGCATTATCCATTTCAATTTTGGCCTTTTCGATCTTTCCTTTTCTTTCAAATTCAAGTTTTGCCTCCAGTTTGTTAACCAAATCATTATAAAAAATTATCACATATCCAGCAAAAACACCAAAGAGGCCAAGAAACGTAGCACCCACACCTGTTAAAGCACTAACAGCCGCATCAGACCACGTACCGGAAAATATGCCAACATAAATAAAAAATGCTAAAGGTAGCACAGTCAATACTAAAAGCCATTTATCCTTTTTGTGTACTGCTCTAATGAAATATCCAGTGAATATAATTGCTATAAATACCCCCCAAGCAGCAAGCATATTCAAAAAAAACATATCGTGATCTCTAATACAAAAAGTATAAACTACACCTATTACAGTGGATGCAATAAATAGAGCTATAATGATTAAACATTGCTTTTTGTACTTACTACAATAGTCCAAAAATGACTCTTCGCAATCATGATAAACTTTCCTGAGTTTCTTTGCTAAGCCATCTGGAGACTGCAACAAGGAAGCCATTTTTTATTGCCACCCCACCAAGCAATAACTATGTCTATGTGATATATGTCTTTATTTAAAAACATCGAGAAAACTATGCTAATATAAGAAGAGCTATCTGACGGCACAACAAACTTTTTCTCTCTCCCCCCCCTCCGACATTTCTGTCTCCATTATCTGCTGACTATTTGGCAGAGGGGCTGGTTGGAATGTCGGAGGAAAGAGGGGGGGTGCTTCTTCAGTCTTACTTTTTTCTTTTTCGTAATACTGTTTCTTTGTGGTGTTGTGGTTTTTATCTGTATCTTGATTTCAAGCAAGAATTCAAGAGGGGTGACTCAAAGCATGGGTGTATCTGGTGAAGATATGGGTCTGAGGGTGAAAACTGTATAAAATGCAACATAGGGAAAAAACAACATAAAACACGTCTGGGACAAATGGGACAGTTGGGACAAGGTTTTACAAATACAACGAAAAATAATTTAAAAAATTATATTCTTAGTAGTTTCAAAAGCCTGTCCCAACAGTCCCCACTGTCCCAGAAATCCGAGCTTAAAACAGCCTTTAAAACGTGAAAAGACCTCAATTTGAGGTGTGATATCGTAAAATATACGATAAAAACCCAAAAAAAGAGAAAAATGATATCGGAACTTTAACGATACACATACACGTGAAAAACACTGAAAAACTTTCAAAATCACCACAAAATCACAAAAAAACCTCCAAATTATTGTCCTAAAAAAGGGAAAAAAAGAATACGTTCAAAATCAATTAATAAGTATCATTATGACTCAAATAATGCATTCATTAAGCCCTCCTGAATCATCAGCACTTGCTTACTAAACTTCAACATATCCTCAGCTAAATAATGCCTACAGAATACACTCTTCGGAACACGTCCAGCGAGAATATCTGTAAGCTCCGAAATCACATCACTTTTTCTAACGAAAGTATTGTTAAAACTTCTCAATTCTTTCAATCGCAACTTAAACCCTCTCCGTTTGAAACGACAATGTAACGCATTGTAGTTTATTGGTTCACAATGGCAGATTTCAGTGATAAGCTCCTGAGAAACAAAGCTGATGTATGTGTTCTTAGTGCCTCTGAGAAAGAGATCTCCGAACTTGAAATGTTCCAATACATTCAGTTCTTTATTATAGTAATCATCAAGTTTCTTCTTAGAATTCAAAGAGATAATCAAGTTGAATGAATTGATTCCTTCACCAGCACGTAAACCAGTCACTGCTAAGAATTTAACCAGAATCTTCTCATCATTAGACAAATGTAACCATACTTTCTTGAGATATTCCGGCAACGTGTTATGTTTCTTGTTAAAGATTGATAAGAATCCCTTGAAAGCTGTATCCTCATTGCTCCATTTAATACCATAATTCTTGAGTTTACTCTTGTACTCTTCATAACATCCAAGATACTTAGCTAAACACATCATAGCTTTCATAATGTTTCTTCGTTGCCCTGATGGAATTGTTAGAAACTTAGACGGATTAATCAGCAGTTCTTGATAGTTTCGTGCATGATTATATTGTATTCTTGCATATTTCTTATTGGAATACTTTTTACTGAGGTAAATCTCATAATCCTTAAAATCTATATGCGTATCAAATGATTTATTATTCGGCTCCAATGGAGTTATAGAATACTTTTTACCATCGATAATGACGAAATTGCCTCCTAAGTTGGGGGTCGAGGGTTCAAATCCCTCCCCGTCCGCCATTAGGTCAATAGAAATCCGAACCAATCATTGTGATGAGACATTGATAGGCATTTTATTTCACCTTAAGACTGATTGAATTAGTCGATACCATATGTATATGCGGTAGCAGAGCTGGCGATAGGGAGAATAAAAGTATGAAAGACAAAAACAGGATACGGGATATAAGCCAAGAAGACAAAAGAGTATTTTTGGAAATGGCAAAAAAATTCTATGCGTCAGAAGCGGTAGCACACAATTTAGACGACCATATACTTGAGACAATCTTTGAGGTTGCAGTAAACAAATCTCCGTTTATACGCGTGCTTATTATAGAGGATAATGAGACACCAGCAGGCTTTGCTGTTTTAGCGTTTTCTTATGCGACCGAAGTAGGAGGTATGGTCGTATTGCTTGAAGATCTCTATATCAGCGAAACACATCAAGGAAAGGGATTAGGAAAGAAATTCATACAATTTATGGAGCAGACATATTTATCAGCTAAACGGTTCCGCCTTGAGGTTAAAAAAGAAAACAAAAAAGCCATAGAGCTATACTGTAAACTCGGATACAAAACCTTGGACTATATACAGATGATAAAAGATGTTTAATTTTATTTGAATACCGCAATTTAGCAAACGTCGCTATGTGGATGTAGAAAATTCTAATAAATATGAAAGGGGAAGGTTCTCAATTGTGTGTTGGCGACTGTTTGCAGGGTTATTCTAATTCGCGCTCAAACACACAGAGAATATATCTTGTGTTACCCATGCCTTCATTAGACGCAGTTTTTTCAACCAGTCTCCAACCTTGACTGCCCAATTCATTTAGGACTTTATCAAGGTCTTCAATGTTGACTTTGCCACCATTCCAGCCTTTAGCATCTATGACCTTGGTTTGATATTCATATCGTTTCATAAGGTTTAGCTCCGCTCATCAAAGACTTTTTTGTTAATATAAGGTTTCGGCAGGCTGTGCGCATCACTATTGCCACGCTGTTGTAAAATCCAAGTTACACCACAACAGAATGATATTTTTATATAATTTACACAAAACCACCAAAAACAATAATGATGAAAGGTTATATGGTTTCAGTCAATTGATGTAAATTAATCATGCCAGATAAGCACAAGCAATTTTGTATATACCTCAAAGGCGAGGACAAAACCGACAGCATCCGCGACGTGCGGCTTGTTGGCGAGAAATATGAGGTGATTTTTAACAATGGTAAAGCGTTTACATATAGCGCAAACAATGTGCAACTCATCAAAACCTTACAGAATAAGAAAGAGGGCCAGGAATGTTTTGAGTATTTAAAACGCATCGCACATGAAACCGGACTGAAAGTCAAGTTGGATAACGGAGAGGAGTTAAATATCCTTTCACACAATTATTCAAAAATTAAATTTATCACTCCGGAGAGTAGTCTTGGGGCGTTTCTTTCCGGAAAACTCCCAGAAGTTGCAACTACAAAACATAATAATATGGAGAAAGCGTTTGAGCCAGTATATCCTTTTGGATTTAACGCAAGCCAAAAAGATGCAGTTGACAAAGCGCTCGCAAATCAGCTGTGCATTATCGAGGGTCCACCCGGAACGGGTAAAACACAAACGATTCTCAATATTATCGCAAACGCAGTCATGCTTGGTGAGAGTGTTGCTGTTGTATCAAGTAACAATTCCGCAACGATGAATGTATTGGAAAAACTGCAAAAATACGATATTGATTTCATTGCGGCTTATCTCGGCAATTCAGAAAACAAGAAAGAATTTATTAATTCACAGAAACCCCTACCCGACATATCGGATTGGCGTCTCAAAGTAGAAACAGCTGATGCGCTTCAACAGGCTTTAAAACAGCTCTACAGTCTTTTACGTGAAAAGCTTGCCCAAAAAAATGAACTTGCCGCACTAAAACAAGAAATATCAGCAATTGAGACCGAACAAAAACATTTTCAACAATACTCTAAACAAATAAACCCACCATCAACCCCCTCTTCAAAGATACAAACTGTTGAAACCTCCCGACGTGCACTTGAAATGTGGCTACTTAGCGAAACCTATGAAGAATCCGCTCGCACAAAAGGGCTAATCGCGTTTATAAAAAGAATCCTCGAACAACGCGGATTCACCAGCAGAATAAAACAAAAAAACAACAATTTGCTCCAACAGTATCCACGTGAATACATCATCACAGTATTTCAACATCAGTTCTACGAACTAAGAGCCGCCGAGCTGACAAAACGCATTTCTATGTTGACAAATGCGCTTGATACATTTGATTTTGATGCAAAAATGCGAGAGTATTCAGAGATTTCGATGAAGATTTTCCGCCACAAACTCTCAGAAAAATTTGATGAACATAAAAGAGAGAAATATGACATAGACGACCTCTGGAGAAACTCAACGAATTTTATAAAAAACTATCCAGTGATTCTAAGTACAACATACTCACTGCGCAACAGCCTGTCAAGACACGTATTGTATGATTATGTGATAATTGATGAATCATCGCAAGTCGACTTATGCACCGGTGCACTTGCGCTCTCGTGCGCTCGAAAAGCAGTCGTTGTCGGCGATTTGAAACAGTTGCCAAACGTTGTGGATTCAAGTACTGCCACAATAACCGATGCCATTTTCGCAGAATTTGCTTTACCCGATACCTATCGCTATAAAAAACACAGTCTGCTGTCAGCAGTGATTGAATTATTCCCTAATGCACCAAAAACTTTGCTACGTGAACATTATCGCTGTCATCCAAAAATTATCGAGTTCTGCAACAAAAAATTCTATGATAACCAGTTAATTATACTCACCACACCAAAGTCCGACCGTGAACCGTTGTGCGTATATAAAACCGCTGAGGGTAACCACGAACGTAATCACATTAATCATCGGCAAATTGACGTTATCAAAACTGAGATTATTTCTCAGCAAAATCTTGATGTAAAAACCGGCAACGTTGGAATTGTCACGCCTTATCGCAAACAAACTAACGCACTACAAACAGCGTTTGTTGATACTAATATCAAGGCGGATACGGTTGATAAATTTCAAGGGCAGGAAAAAGACATTATTATTCTCTCAACAGTTGACAATGAAATTACACCGTTTGCTGACAATGCTAATCGTTTAAATGTAGCAATTTCTCGGGCAATTGAGCAACTGATAGTTGTTGTAAACGAGTGGGATACGCTAAGCGACACAAATATTGGAGATCTTGTGCGCTATATTGAATACAATAATTGTATGATAGTGAAAAGTACCGTCTACTCGGTTTTTGACTATTTGTATAAGAGTTATGCTGAACGCAGAAAAGAGTATCTCAAAAACCAGAAACGCATATCAGAATACGACAGCGAAAATCTTATGTACACACTTATTGCGAGTGTGTTAAAAGACGAACGATTTACGCGGTTTGACATCGCAGCGCACGTTCCACTTAAAATGATAATCCGAGATATGAACAAACTTACACCATCTGAAAAACAGTATGTTGCAAACATTCTCACACACGTTGATTTTCTAATTTTTGATACCATTGGGAAATCTCCTAGACTAATCGTTGAGGTTGACGGCACAGCAGTTCACTCGGAGGGAACACGCCAAGCAGAACGCGACGTGATGAAAAACGAGATTCTTAAAAAACATGGACTGCCGATTGTGCGATTTCGCACCGATGGAAGCAATGAACGCGAGCGATTGATTACTACACTTTGCGATATAGTGAATAGTACATAAGCAACAACCTACCGAACAAGCAACAAGTGATGAAAAGAAACACACAACAATGCGGATAAGTGGGCGCTTTTTGTTTTCTAAAATACTCACGTTAGGGGGATTTATTGGTTGTATTTGGGTTTTTGTTGTTATGTAGTTCGGCTAGTCGCAGGATGGTTTCTTTGTATACTGCTATGGCTTGGAGGTATTCGTTGATTTCTATGTGTTCATCGGTGGTATGGTCGAGGTGTGAGTCTCCGGGGCCATATGTGACTATGGGTAGGTTCATGGCTTTGCCTAGGAGGTTCATGTCTCCTGTGCCGGTTTTGCGCAGAAGTGTGGCGGGTTTGTTTAGGATGCGTCGGACTGAGGAGGAGAGTACGTGGTCTATTGGGGAGGATTTGTTGGCTTCGAAGGGTTCGACGGTGTCAAGTATGGTGGGGGTTATGTTGACTTTGGGGTTGGTGTTTTGGTAGTTGGCGATTATTTTTATCATTTTGTCGTAGACTTGGGTGGTGGTGAATTGGATAGGTACGCGTACGTCTAGGATCATTTCGGCTTCATAGGGGATGACTGAGTTGCCTTCTCCGCCAATCATCTGGACTAGGCAGACGGTTATGGAGGTGAAGGGGGTTTCGTTGGGATCCATTGAGGGGAAGGTGCAGGCGGATTTGATTTGTTTCCAGAGTTCGTAGGCTTTATCTAATGCGTTGTCGTAGAGCCAGGGTGTGGAGGCGTGGCCGGTTTCGGTTTTTAGGGTTATTTTTAGTTGGATTTGGCCTTTGTAGCCCACCGTTATGTTTTCTACTCCGCTGGGTTCGCCAAAGATTGCATAGTCGGCGTGTATGCCCTCGGTTATGAGGTGACGAACGCCTTTGCTTGTGGCTTCTTCTTCAACTACGCTTACGACCAAAACTTTGCCTTTAAAGTTGGGTTCTTTGGCGGCTTGGGCGGCTGCCATAACCATGGCTGCTAGGGGGCCCTTGGCATCGACTGCGCCGCGGGCATAGATTTTGCCTTCTTCGACGCGCAGGGGCATGTGGCCTGCGACGGTGTCCATGTGGCCGCAGAGCAAAAGAACGGGGCTACCGGTACCTATGACGCCTATGACGTTACCTATGGTGTCGATGCCGACTTCAAAGTCTAAGCGTTTCATTTCTGTGGCTAGAAATGAGGCTATGGCTTGTTCTTTGCCGCTTGGGCTGTAGATACCTAAGAGATTAGTTAGAAACCGTACGGCTGTTGTTTGCTCGCTCATTTGTTTCTTCCTCCAATACAATATCTAGTGTATTTATGACTTGGTCGATTTGGGGTTTGGTTATGACTAATGGGGGCAGGAGTCGTACTACGGTTCGTCCGGCATCTAGGAGTAAGATGCCGTGGTTTAGGGCTTTTGTGATTACGCCATATACGTCGTAGCGGAGTTCTATGCCCAGCATTAGGCCTAGTCCGCGGATTTCTTTGATGATTTTGTGTTTTGCGGCTAGGGTTTCGAGTTGGGTTTTGAAGTATTGTCCGTTTGAGGCGGCTTTGTCGGCGAGCTGTTCTTCTATTAGTACATCTATGGCGGCGCATCCAGCGGCGCAAACCAGTGGGCTACCGCTAAAGGTGGTGGAGTGTTCGCCGGTTTTTAGGGTGGACATAACCGAGTCGGTTGCAAGTGTTATGCCTATGGGTAGGCCTCCTGCGAAGGGTTTGGCTATACACATGATGTCGGGGGTGACATTCCAGTTTTGGCAACCAAATAGTTTTCCGGTTCGTCCAAATCCGGTTTGGACTTCGTCAAATATGAGTAAAATACCATGTTCGTTGCAGATGTCACGGACTGTTTGGAGATATCCCTGTGGGGGTACGCGGATGCCGCCTTCGCCGCGTATGGGTTCCATAATAACTGCAGCGGTTTTGTCCGTTAGGGCTTCTTGGGGTTTATCTGGGTTATCGGGGGTGATATGTTTTATATCAGGGATCAGAGGAAGGAAGGGCTCGCGGTATTTTTTGTCCCAGGTTGCTGATAGTGCTCCCATGGTTTTACCATGGTAGGAGCCCATTAGAGCGATGATTTCTGTTTTGCCGGTGGCTTTGCGGGCTAATTTGAGGGCACACTCTACGCTCTCAGCGCCACTGTTGGAGAGAAAGGCTTTGTTTAGGCCTTGAGGGGTTATTTTGACTAGTTTTTCTATGAATTGGGCGCGTGTGTTGTTGTAGTAGCTACTATGGCAGGTTATGAGTTGTTCGGCTTGGGTTTTTATGGCTTCTACAACTTTGGGGTGGCAGTGGCCTGTGGCGGCTATGCCATAGCCGCTTGTGCAGTCGAGGTATTCTTTGCCGTTGATGTCCCATACTTGGGTGCCTTTGCCGCGTATGAGAACAACGGGTTTTTTTGAGAATACGTTAGCTAAGTAGTTGTTTTCAGTTTCCATGATATGTTGCTGTTGTTGTTGGGCTTCATTCATTTTTTATCACGGTTCCAACTTTATAATTGAGTGCTGAGGTGAGGGGTTGGTTTGTGGTGCCCATGGTTACAATGACTTCATTGACGCCTTGGTTTAGGGCTTCAAGACCTGCGTGGATTTTGGTGCTCATGCCGCCTCCTATTTTTGGGAGCACCTCTTTGACCTCAGTTGAAGAGATTTTTTTGATGCACTCACCGTTTAGTATTAGGCCCTCTACGTCGGTGAGCATGATGAGTTTGTCAGCTTTGAGGGCGCCTGCGACGATGGCGGCTGTGCGATCACCGTCCACGTTTAGCGGTTCGTGGTCTTGGCTCAGAGCAATGGGCGTAACGACTGGAATGTAGCCCTGTTCAAGCAACAGGGTTAGAAAGGTTGTGTTGACTTGGGTGATTTTGCCGGTGTAACCGCCGTCGATTACTTTTTTGCGTCCTCGCTCATCGACTACAATTAGTTTGAGTTTGCGCTCGGCTCTTAGCAGTGAGGCATCTAATCCGCTGAGGCCTACGGCATTGATATTTTGGTTTTGGAGGGCCAGTACGATTTGTTTGTTGAGTTTGCCTGCCATAACCATGGTGTAGATTTCGATTGTTTCTTTGTCGGTGTAGCGGCTACGAAAGCCCTCAGGGGAAATAACAAATTTTTGTTCTTTGCCCAGTTTGGAGGCGATTTCGGTGACTTCCACTCCGCCGCCATGGACCAACACTACCTGATGTTGTTTGGTGATTTCTGCTAAATCAGCAATAAGACTACTTGATGCGCCCTCTTTTAGGATAGATCCACCCATTTTAATGACTATCAGCATAGCATGCACCTATATGGGGTGGAATCCTGTACTCTTAAGAGCAGTAGTTTCATCGATACCCATCATTATGTTTAGGCATTGTACGCCTTGTCCAGCTGCACCTTTAACCATGTTGTCAAGAGCTGTGAACATTATGAGGCGCCCGGCATGTTCGTCGATTTCAAAGCCGACATCGCAAAAGTTGGTGCCGGTAACTATTTTGGGGTCAGGTAGCTGATAGGGGCCTTTGAGATATTTTACCAGCCGAATGAAGGGTTCGCTTCCATACATACCCCGCAATGCTCGCCAGAGATCTTTGCTTGTTATGGCTTGTTTAGGGAAGGTGTGAATGGTTGCTAGTATGCCGCGAACCATGTTAACAGCATGGGGCGTAAAGGAGATCTTGACTGGTTCACATAACATTGTGAGTTCCTGCTCGACTTCGGCTATGTGGCGATGCCCCACGACTTTGTAGGGTCGTACCCCGCTGGATCGCTCCGGATGATGGGAGGCTATTGTTGGTTGGCTACCTCCACCTGAGGAGCCGACCTTTAGATCCACAACGATTTTAGCTGGGTCAACTAATCCTGCTTTGACAATAGGAGCTAAACCCAAAATAGCCGCGGTTGCCTCACAACCCGGACAGGCAATGAGATTGGCGTTTTTGATTTCGTCTCGGTGCAGCTCAGGCAAACCGTAAACGGCTTGGTTTAGCATCTCGGGTTTGAGATGTTGCCAACCATAATAGGTTTCATAATCAGCAGGATTTTTGAGGCGAAAATCAGCGCTCATATCGATGACTTTAAGACCCGCATCAAGAAGTGTGGGTACCAGTGTTTGGGAGCCGCCATGGGGGGTGGCTGTGAAGACTAGGTCACAGTTTTTTTGAAGTTCCGCTAAGTCTTGGGGTACAAACTTGAGCTGGGTTAAACCGCGCAGGTTGGGATGCATGTTGAAGACAAATTCGCCTGCATACTGGCGTGAAGTAACCACTGTTACCTCTACTTGGGGATGCATAAGAAGCAAGCGTAGTAATTCGCTACCGACATATCCTGAACCACCAATTATTCCAATTCTCATGTTTATCTTCTCTTATTGGTCGATTAGACTCTTAGCGCCTCTTAGTAACGGCTCGGCTACGTTGAGTCCGGTTGCGAGTCGGGTGTTTTCCCAGAATTCGGGGCATGAATTTGCTTCATGAAACACCAAAGCGTCGCTGTTGGTTTGTAGGTTTTCTTCGATTATGTTTTTAATATTTTCGTACGCAGAAGTGTGCTTATATGTCATAAATTGAGATTCAAGCTGAGTGTTCCAAGCGTTGAAATTGGTAAGGCGGGAGTCGTCTTTTTTTATTTTCTGCACTGCCCCCCAGGCATCTGCAACCAAATCCAGCTGGGATTTAAGGTAGACTTCATCAGCGTTTTTGTTTTTTCCCACATTTACCATGGCATCTAGAGCCAATATCCAGGCGGAGCTGTCTTTGCTTAGGATTTTGCCGCATTTCAACGCTAAGGCCTGTACACTTTGGGGTAGTTTAGCGTCAAACACTAAATTGCCCAGAAAAGTATTGGTACGAAAATCCTTAAACCCGGCTCGTACCATAGCAACGGGATAGCAGACGGGTTCTTTGCCCTGTTCTTTGGAGACAATTATGCGTAAATCATAGAACCATTTCTGGATTAACTCTTGGGCAACAACGCCAACAGGGTTTATGAGACCCGGTTTGGTTTCTTTGATGTTGTTTTCCAATTCTTCGCGTGTTTTGGAGAGCATGATCATTTTGCCATGGGTTCCAGCATCAGCTTTGATAACAATACCCTCAGCAAGAGAAAGATCCTGCTCAAAAAGATCAGCCAGATCAGTTTGGTTGTGGATTTCTTTTCCGTTTTTTAAGGTGTCAGTGGCATCACAGGGCACAAACACCGTTTGGGGAATGGGAATACCTTCTTTGTAAAGATTTAACAGGGTACGCAACTTGCTATAACACATAAATTCGATTTGGGAGGAGTTCAGAGTTTTCTTGCCCAAAACCTCCAGGATATAGGAAGCTTGGAGGCGCCGATTCTTGCTCTGAGAGCGATTAAGAACCACCTTAGCATCCTGGAAAGTTTGAGTGTAGTCTTTACCTTTGGTCTTAGCACTAAACCCATTGCTACCAATGGAGAGTGCAATTTTACGAAAGGGAATATAAGTTAAGTCAAGACCTAGTTGTTGAGCAGTGAGTTTGATACCGTTCTCATCGCTCTCTGAGCGCTCATATAAGAGGGCAATACTCATTGATAGACCTCCCCCGAAAAAGTTAGCTTAAAAGGGTAATTTAACAAGGTGGGATATGGAGATGTTGTTTATTCTCCCCAGTCTTCCCCTTCAATGGTAAGCTCTTGAAGGTCTACGCAACCGCCTTTAACCCCTTTAACTTCAAGTTCAAGGCCGCAACCGGGACAACTCAGAATTTCGCCTTCCTCAATATCAGAAGGTACATCAAGCTCTGCATCACAATCAGGACACTTTGATTTAGATATAGCCTTCACCTCATCTGGTTGATTTGCTTGTTTAATCATTTTTTGTTCGTCACTTTATTTTTAGTTAGGAAACGTCATTGGGGTATTCCAAGAATCTTTTAAACATTGCGACCTATTTGTTACAACTTGGAGCTATAATGTCCCATTTGGTGCAAACAAAATGCGCAAAACACTCACAACAAACCGCCCTAAAACAACTAAAAACGCACAAAACCACCCGCCCCAGTAAAGAAAACGTTAAATTACCACCATACCAAACAACATACAGGCAAAAAACATGGACGAAAAAGACCGACAAATCATAAAAACCCTAAAAGACGACGCACGAGCAGGATACGCAGACATCGGAAACAAAATCGGCCTCTCCGAGGGAGCCGTACGCAAAAGAATCAAAACACTCACCGACGAAGGCACCATCAAAAAATTCACAATCAAAATCGACACCAAAGAAAGCGCCCAAGCCATCACCCTACTAGCAACCAACCCCGCCTACCCCACCCAAGAAGTATCCAAAACAATCCAAACAATCCCAAACATAGAAACCATCTACGAAGTCACAGGCGAATACGACATAATAGCAGTCATAACCGGAAACAACGTCACCGAAGTAAACGAATGCATAGAAAAAATCCGCCGCGTCGAAGGCATCAGAAAAACCAACACCATGATAGTCCTAAAAAACTGGTAAACACCCACCCAAAAAAACAAATGTGAACTTTTATAACAGGGAAACATTTTTCTTATATGAAGAGCTATGTGCGAATTTAATGTCATCTTAAACGACCAAATCCAGATGAGAGACGTAATCTACGCTAAAAAAGAAGAAAACAAAGTTATAGTGAAAGACATCCTTGGAAAAACCATGGAGTTCGCAGGCTGCAAAATCATCGAGGTAGATGTGCCCAACGCACGCCTGATACTTGCACAAGTGTGAGTTAAAGAAAAAATAGACACACTTAAAAAGTAAGTTAACAATGTTAACTACAATGTTAACTATACAACTTTTTTTTAATGAAAAATAACCAAAAATTTGAAACCGATCTCACCACCCTTCTGGACAGAATAGCTTCTGGAGTCCAACCCTACGTAGCAAACAGCCTAGACAAACTCAAAAACTGGCTTGTAGAGCTACATAGGGAAAACATTGTAAAAATTAACCATTCCGTTATGGAACTGGTATGTGCCAAATATCTAATTGAAAAAGAATACAACATACAACTTGAATATCCCCTAAATGAGATTTTAACCTGCGACTTATATGGCACAAAAGGGTTAGGCAATCTCGTAGTTGAAATAGAGACCGGCTTTATACCCCCAGAGAATGCGCTTGCACCTCTTACATATACTACAGCAAGGTTGGCAAGTAAAATTGTTCGCTATAGCGGTTTTACAGGCAAGTTTGCTTTGGGTGTACCGCCGCACTATATTTTGCCTTTTCCCAACACCTTTGCTAAGCCGCCGCGGATGCGTACTAAACAAGAAATTGAAGTGATAAAAGCTCTTTGTGATGCGTATTATCAAAAGCCGCCTGTGACTCTTGAGGGTATTCGTAATGCGCGTATTCAGGAGATATACATAATTGATGTGGATCATGGTTTAGTGCAGGAAATCGATCCCGAGACTTATTTAGATAGGGCAATGCAGAAAGGGGTCAGCTATAACTATCTAACAGCATATGTAGGGTAGGATAAAGCGAGTTTGCATGACGTTTTATGTTTACATATTGCAGTGTTGTGATGGTAGCTACTATACGGGTTACACCAAAGATGTAGAGGCACGAATGCAGCAACATCAAAATGGCAGAGGGGCCAGATATACCAAGTCTCATCCGCCTCAGAGTGTGGCATACCGTGAGCAGTTTAATACCCGTAGTGCTGCGATGAAACGTGAACGGGAAATTAAGAGGCTTAGTCACCAACAAAAAGAGAGCCTAATTGTTGAACATAGTAAAAAATAAAACAGTTATGTGGTTGTAGTCAAACAACAGCATACATTCATAGCATCGGCATGACCCTAAAGAATTTGAGGTTTTATCTGTGACTTCCACTTCGAATTCAAATTTTTCTGGGGAACCCAATCATATATCGGGCCATGACCCCGCAATAGTAGCAGTAAATGAGAATATGTATAAGTGTCCCGAATGCGGTAAAATGTTTACTATCAAAGATGCCGCTGAACAACATCTGCATGGTGTTCATTTGGAACATTTACGCAAGATGCATCAAGAATTCCACGGCAAAGACGTTGTGGGACACCACATAGGTTAGTATACACTTAAGAATTTTTTTCTTTAGCGGGTCATTTCGCGGCAGGCTTCTGCGCATCGTCTACAGGTACTGGCGCATTCTTTCATGAAATCCTCTTCAAATTTATCACAGTCATCACCGCACTCATCGCAGATATCGGCGCATATGCCACAGGTTTGGGGGTAGTAGGTGGAGTTTCGGAGCATAAAATCGGCGTTGATGTTGCAGATTTTGGCACAGTCCATGAGCAGGTTGATGTGTTTTGATTCTGCATGTTTACCACCCATAGTTAAGCAACGCAACGTGGTTTCAGTGCAAGTTTGATAGCAGTCTATGGAGTCCTGTATGCCTTCTCGGACTTCGTCACTATTCATCATCTCGGAGCTTTGGATGTCTTCAAGATCTGCCATGGTTCCAGAGATTCGTCCAGCCATAGGGGATTGGTTTTCTGTCCATCCCTCATCTATGTCTTCTTGCGTCTGTACTTCGATGTGGTCTTGTTCGGCATAGCTATGAGTGTCCATTGAGATGTCTTTGATGTAGTCAGGCTGTTTGCTATAGCTTTCGTTTTTGTAGGATTTTGACACGTTTCTTCACTCTCTAATTTCTCTTTGGCGGCAATTTAAGAATATGTGAGTGTAAACTGCGCCAACATAACCTGAAAAATATAAAAACTGCTAAAAACAGATAGTTTTTAGCATTAGAGACTATTTTTTGGGTAAAAGCTCGTTTAATTCATAGTTTGCGCCGCAGACTACGCTGTCAGCCCCGCCGTAGTAGAGAAAAAACCTATCGTCGATAACTACGTTGCCGCAGCTAAATACTACGTTGGGTACATCGCCTATGCATTCATAGTCTTTACAAGGTGTTAGAATGGGCTGGTCGGTGAGATAGAGGATGTTTTCGGGGTTGGTTTTATCAAGCAATGCTACGCCTAGTGAGTAGTGTTTGTTTGCGTCTACGCCGTGATAGATGAATAGGTAGCCTTCGTTTAGTTCTATGGGGGTTCCGGCGGCGCCGATTTTTAGGCTGTCCCACATTTTGTCGCGGGGTTCCATGATGGATTTGAAGCCGTGCCATGTTTTGAGATCCTCGGAGTAGGCGATGCAGATGCTGGGTTCGATGCGGTGGAACATGACATAGTTGCCATTAATTTTGTTGGGTAAGATGACGGCGTCTTTGTTGCGAACACCTGGGAATGGCAGGATACGTTCGTTCCAGTTCCAGTTATGGTTAACGAAGTCGCGGATGTTTATCGAGGTTAGTGCGATTTGGAAAATTATGGGGAAGTCATGATTGCGAAAAGCGGTGTAGGCCATATAACATTGATCATCAATTAGGGTTAAGCGGGGGTCTTCACAGCCGTCGCGTTCTGCGTACTGGGTAGGACTAAAAATGGGTGTGTCAAAGCGTTCTTTTATGGTGAAGCCATCATTTGAGGTAGCTAATCCGAGGCGTGAGATGTTGTCTTTGCCTTGGGCCCGATATACCAGATACACCAATCCGTCACGGTAGATTGCGGCCGCGTTGAAAACTGAGCGCGATTGCCAAGAACTATCCGATATTGGCGATAGTATGGGATTATGTATAAAACGATTCATAAACCCTTCTCCCTTCGAACTCATCAACGTACAAAGGCAACATATAAACTTGATGCGAAATGTGTTTGAAAATCGCCTGTGATTGGCGGGATACAATCACATTGGCTTAAAGCAATCCGAACCATATTTTACGGTGTGACTTGTTTGGCAAAGTATATGCTAGGCGACCCTGCGCTGGCAGGTGCTAGAAAAGTTGCATATGTAAGTACCTTTCCGCCTCGGAAGTGCGGCATAGCGACTTTTACATCCGATTTAGTTAATTCGATAACTTGTTTAAACAAATTATATGATCAGCGGGTTATCGCTATTGATGGTCGCCATCTCTTTAAACCTGCTTGTGAGGCTATGGAGCATAAAATTGGCCGAGATTTTTTGGAAGACTATGTGCTTATGGCAGATTTTCTAAATCAGTCATCAGTTGATGTGGTAAATATTCAGCATGAATTTGGGATTTTTGGGGGGGAAGCAGGTGAATATATCGGTGCCTTTCTTGACCACCTAAACCGCCCGGTTGCCACAACCCTTCACACGGTCCTGCCAAATTTTGAGAATAAATCCAAAGAAGTTTTTAGCAAAATTGTTGAAAAAAGTACGGCATTGGTTGTTTTAAATGAAACCACCCGCACCCTTATCAGACAATATGGGGTTCCAGCAAAAAAAGTAAAACTAATTCCACACGGTTGCCCGGATTTGCCTTTGGTGTCTAGCGCAAAAGCGAAGCCGAAATTGGGATTGCAAAATAAGGTGGTACTCTCAACCTTTGGGCTACTAAGTAAAGGCAAAGGCATTGAGCAGGTTATTGCAGCTCTGCCCGAGATCATAAAAAAAGAACCCCGCCTGATCTACTATGTTTTAGGAGTTACCCACCCCCAGGTTAAAAAAAATGAGGGAGAAGCCTATCGCAATATGCTACATGACATGGTTAAGAGGCTGGGGCTTAGTGGACATGTGCGGTTTCTCAATCGGTTCCTCTCTAAACCGGAACTCTATGATTATCTCCAAGCAACAGATGTCTACATTACTCCCTATGTTTCACCTAATCAGATAAGCAGCGGTGCATTAGTGAATGCATTAGCAGCGGGAAAAGCGGTGGTGTCCACGTCATATCTTCATGCCATAGAAGCCTTGGGTGGAGGACGAGGAGTTTTTTGCAGATTTAACGATTCGAACTCTATAGCCGAACGGGTTGCTGAGATTATTGAAAATCCAGCGCTACGAGAATCCTTGGAACAGAAAGCCTACGGGTATAGTCGGAAATTTACTTGGCAATCTGTTGCCAAAAAATATCTCAGATTATTTAATGAGTTAACACAACAATCGGAGGAAAAAAATTATTCAACAACTACCCCCCCTAAAAATCGACTATCTCCAAGCCTTCACTGATGATACGGGCATTTTTCAACATGCCAAATATAGTATCCCCAAAAGAGGCGAGGGTTATACTACCGATGATAATGCGCGTGCTTTGATTGCTGTTGTTAAATATCAGCAACTAAGAAATAGCGCAGAGTTGACCCCGCTTGTAAGGGTTTATTTGTCGTTTCTCAACCATATGCAAAAGCCTGATGGAGGGCTTCATAATTATCTTAGTTATGAGCGGACCTATTTGGATATGGAGGGTTCAGAGGATTCGGCTGGGCGGGCGCTTTGGGCGTGTGGGTGTACGCTTAATTCTTCGGTGCCAGAGGAGTTGCGGATGGTTGCTAGGGATCTTTTTGAGCGGGGATTATCGATGAGGGGGAAAGCGGTTTGTCTTAGGTTTCATGCGGCGATGCTTTTGGGGTTGTATGAGTATCATCAGGCGGTGGCAACGGATTATTTGCGGGATTTTGCAAAGGAGTTGGGGGATATTTTTGTTCAGCGTTTTCAAGATCAGGCTAAAGAGGATTGGCAATGGTTTGAGCCTTATTTGACCTATGATAATGCGCGGTTGCCTCAGGCGCTTTTTGCGGCTTATCGGTTGGTTGAAGAACCACAGTTTTTGGAGGTTGCTGAGAGATCGATGGAGTTTTTGCTTAAAACACAGCTGATGAATGGCGTTTTTGTGCCTATTGGTAATGATGGGTGGTATAGTCGGGGGGGTAAGCGACCGCTCTATGATCAGCAACCCTTGGAGGCGGCTGCGACTGTGGAGGCAACGGTGGATGGTTATTATGTTACTAAAAAGCGTGAGTACCTTGAGGCGGCGGAGAGTGCGTTTGGGTGGTTTTTGGGTAGAAATACTCAGGGGGTTATGGTGTATAATCCTCAGACTGGGGGGTGTTATGATGGTGTATCTGAGCATTGTGTTAATCTTAATCAGGGTGCGGAGTCGTCTGTTTGTTATCTTTTAGCTCGGCTTAAACTTGAGGAAGTTTGGCAGGGAGTTTTGTCAGAATGAGATTTAAGCAAGAATCAGTTTTCATTATTAGTTGCTGTTTTTGGTTTTTAGTGTAGGATGTTGAATGTATGCTTAGAGTTAAAGATATTATGTGTAGAAAAGTGATTACTGCTAAAGAGGATATCTCTATTCAGGATGCTGTGCAACTTTTAAGTGATCGGCATGTTGGGTCTATTGTGGTGATTGATGAGGAGGAGCGGTGTCGGGGTATTTTTACGGAGCGAGATGCCATACGGGTTTTTGCGGCCAAGTATTCCCCTGCGGAGCCGCTTAGTAAGATTATGAGTAGTCATGTTGTGACTATATCTCTTGAGGCATCTTTTGAGGAGGCTAAGCGGCTTATGCTTAGTCATAACATACGTCATTTGCCAGTCATAGATCAGACAGATAAGTTGATTGGGATGTTTTCGCTTAGGGCTTTTTTTGATGAGGTTTTGGGTGTAAAAACGCCTGGGTTAAGTGCGGGTAGTTAGGATTGATGGAGCGTTTTTTAGAAAATCCTATTTTAAAACCCATTGAGGCTCATGCGTGGGAGTCGCGGGAGGTTTTTAATCCTGCGGCGATTTATTTGCAGGGTAAGGTTCATCTGCTTTATAGGGCCTTAGGGAATGATAATATTTCTCGAATTGGTTATGCTGTTTCAGGGGATGGGGTTCATATTGATGAGCGTTTGTCTGAGCCTGTTTTAGAGCCGCAAAATGATAATGAGCAAGATGGCTGTGAGGATCCAAGGATAAGCAATGTTGAGGGCACCTTAGCTTTGACATATACTGCCCTTCGTGAGCACAATCATCTGCAGTCCTATCAAGTTGCGCTAACCACGATTTCAATGAATGATTTTCTTGATCATAATTGGAACTGGGGAACACGCCGCTTGCCCTTCCCCGGAGTCTATAATAAAAATGCAGTGGTTTTTCCTAAAAAAATCGGCGGCCGATATGTAATGTTTCATCGTATCGAACCCACTATATGCATTGCTTATTCGGAGGATCTCAAAAAGTGGTGTGATATTATGTCCATTATGGGGCCCCGAGCAGATGACTGGGATAGTTGGAAGGTAGGGATTGCAGGTTCGCCTATAAGGGTCAGTGAAGGCTGGCTGGTGGTCTATCATGGGGTGAGTGATGAGAAGACATATTCGCTAGGTATTGTTCTGCTTGATGCAGACCATCCTGAACAGGTGCTCTACCGCTCAAAAACACCCATTTTAACACCAAAAGAAGACTATGAACGCTTCGGTAAAGTCCCAAACGTAGTATTTAGCTGCGGCAACGTAGTTATCGACGATAGGTTTTTTCTCTACTACGGCGGGGCTGACAGCGTAGTCTGCGGCGCATCCATCAACTTTGAAGACCTGCTATCATCAATACGCAAATAACCCACACACCACAAACAAACAAATAACGAACGATAAAAATGGATAACGCTACTACAACCTATCGTACTTGGTGCATTATACTTTGATTATGTGGTAGCCTGATGCTTTCCGTAGTCGGTTCATAATTGCTAATCCCAGTCCCTCCGATGATACTCCCTCTGCTATGATAATATCAATGCCTTGGGCGTCAACGTCGCGTAGAAGACCAAAGAGGTTTTGGGCAACGCTTGATAGATTAGTGCGGCTACCCAGAGATTTTACGATATCGGCTTGGTAGGCTGTTTGGGTTTCGTCTGTGGCTAAAATGGCAACTTTGCAACCGTTTTGTTTATAGGTATTTGTTAGGATTGAGATTTTGGTTGTGACTGCTTTCGGGTTGCCCTCGACTAGGATGACGTCTGCTTTGGGGGAGTAGTGTTTGTGTTTCATGCCAGGGGAAGGCGTTTTTTCAAGGGCTAATTCTATGTCGGTTTGTACAAAGGGATGAAGCTCTAAATCAGCTATTGTTGCTTTTAGGGCCTCATAGGGTGTGCCTCCGGGGCGCAGAAGCATCGGAGGATCAACGCTTAAGTCGACAACAGTGGATTCTACGCCGATATCGGTTGGTCCGCCATCTATTAGGGCATCTATAGCTCCATCGAGATCATCTAGGACATGTTGGGCGGTTGTTGGGCTGGGTTTACCTGAGAGATTAGCGCTGGGTGCGGCTATGGGACAGTTAGCTTGTCGGATAAGAGCTTGGGCGATGGGGTGGTTGGGTATGCGAATAGCAATGGTATCTAGGTTGGCAACGGTTTGTTTGGGCACTATCTTTGAGTGTTTAAAGATAAGGGTTAGCGGACCAGGCCAGAATTGTTCCATTAAGCGTTGGGCTTTTTGAGAAACCTGCTGTACCAAGGGATAAACCGCTTGGGGGTCAGCTAGGTGTATGATTGGAGGATTATCCAAGGGGCGTCCTTTAGCTTCAAAGAGGCGTAAAACGGCACTGCTGTTTAGTGCATCTGCGCCAAGACCATAAACGGTCTCTGTTGGGAAAGCCACTAACCCGCCGTGTTTGATGATGTCAGCTACGGGTTGGATTTTTTTTGGGTCCGGGCATTGAGGATTGATTTTTATCAGAAGAGTCTTCATCTTAGGCGCCTGATCAGTGAGCTAACTACGTGGATACACAGTATTCTTTAAGAGCTTATTTGTTTCTGCCCAAAAATCTCAAAGATAACTAGCAAAACGCTACTAAGAGATGTTTATAGGGGGATTGGTTGTGTGTGCGAGAGGGTTGTTTAGTAGATGGCGGTTGGTTCTTTTTGGCTGTCGGTTTTTAGTACCTTATCGATGAGGTACATAAAGATCTCTTGAGCTTGGCTTTCGCTTATGTTTTGGAGATAAACTGAGACTAGTGCGGTTTTGCCTTTTTTGGTTGCTGTGTACTCGGCAAACATGCGAGCGGAAATTACATTTTTGTCTCCTAGAAGCACTGAGGATGAGGCTGAACCCATACTACTATCGCGGGGTTTAGGAATTGCAACCGCTAAAGTGCCTAGTTTATCTTCTTTTTCACTTAGCATAATCATAATGCTGTTTTTGTTTCCACATAAACAGCTAAAAAGAGATTATCTTGATGTTCAACTGCTTCTTTGATGACATTGGCCCGCTCGCTCAAGTTTTCTCCCCAAGGGCTAAGAGAAGTTGCAGCTTAAAAAAACTTTACACCCCAAACATGTCAACTGACTACAAATTTCAGTCAGTTGTGTTACAGGTTTTTTAGGTTGGTGGTTTTGGGGTATTGAGGTTTTGTTGGAGTGTTGGAAATGCTTAATTAAGGGCGTTTGTCTTTTCTGGGTACGAAGGAATAAACTTTGAGTGATGAATTATCCAAGTTGCCTCCTAACGTTCAAGAAAGGTTACTTAGACTCCAACAGCTTCAACAGACTCTACAGTCGATAATGGCACAGAAGCAACAGGTTGAGATGGAAAAAGTAGAGGTTGAGCAGACCGTAGCAGAGCTAGCTAAAACTGCTGATGATGCAGTTATCTACAAAACTGCTGGTTCACTTCTAATTAAAGCAGAAAAAACCAAAGTTAACGAAGATCTCAACGAACGCAAGTCCCTTCTAGAGACCCGCAGTACAGTTATTGCTCGTCAAGAAGAACGCGTAAAAGCTCAAGTTAAAGAAATTCAAACTAAACTTCAGGAAGACCTCAGCTCAGTCTCAGGTCAATCCCTCTCTTAAGCAGGACTTGATGTTGTTGGATGAGCTCGGCTTTCCAGAGCTAACTGCCGAGCAAATCGAACTTTTATGCCAAACTACCGAAGATGGAGTTCGCAAATACATCCTAAACCAAGTGTCCAGTAAAAATGTCAATCAGCTTGACATCTTTGTTGAGGTTGAAGGCACCAAACCGGTTAATGTCTCTGTTGAAGTGGAACTAGTACTCACAAAACAAGCAGAAGCTATTGATGCGGATGCATTGGTTAAGCAAGCAGTAGATGCAGGACATGCTGCGGCTGAAAACTTTTTGAGAAAGATACAATGAGTTTCAAAGATTTACTGGCAATTATAGAAGAGAAGCAGGCAGGCTTTGTGTTGCTGATGTGTCATCGCAGTGCTGATGCTGATGCAATTTGCTCAGCCTATGGTCTGCAGGGCTTAATTAAGCGATTTTTACCCAATACTGTGGTAGAGATTGGCTGTCCAGCAGGCATCAACAAACCCTCCAAAACTCTATTGGATTATCTGCCCATAACCGTTAGCCTCAAACCCAACATTGAATCCGCAGAAGTCATTGTACTTTTAGACATGAACACCATAGAACAACTCGATGAAGCAACCGAAGCGGTTAAAAAATCTCCGGCGCCAAAAATAATCATTGATCATCATGCACCAAATCAAGAAACCCTAAAACAATGCAGTCTCTGCATAATTGATGATAAGGCATCGGCAAACTGTGAACTTATCTATCGCCTCTATGCAGAAGCGCAAGTTAAACCCAATTTAAATGAAGCAAAGGCATTGTTTGTGGGCATAGCCTTTGATACGCGCCATTTTGCACTGGCAAACTCACCCACATTTGGTATTCTTGCAGCTCTGGTAGAAGAGGGTATAGATGCTCAGCAAACGCTTGCTCAATTTGCCCTGCCCATCGAAACCTCTGAGCGTATTGCTAAACTCAAAGCGTGTAAACGAGCAAAAATAGTTCAGGTGGATAATTGGATAATTGCACTCTCCCATGTGAGCGCCTTTCAGGCTCCAGCAGCAAAAGCCCTGATAGATTTGGGTGCACACGTATCAGCGGTTGCAGGCAAAAAGAGCGGCAAAATTGAAATCAGCCTCCGAAGCGTCCGTCAATTTAACGAGGGCGCAGGCGTCCATCTTGGAACCGACATCGCAGCCCCCCTTGGAGAGTACTTACAAGGCATAGGCGGCGGCCATGCCATGGCATCAGGTGTGAGCGGCAAAGGAGAAATCCAAGACGCACTCAAACAATGCCTAACACTCCTAAAACAAAAAATAACCAAACCCGAGCAACCACCAACGGATAAAACTGTTGAAGATACCTAAAGAACTTTAAGGGTTAGCTTTTTTTAAATCGCTTGTTTGTTTTTACCGTTTTTTGAGCAGATTTGATTCCAGAAATATAGTACATATTGGCTCACAATTTCACACGTCCACATAATCTATCACCACATTTGATTTATTATAACCCGCCAAAAAAAGGTCAAGCGATTGCATCCACAACCCCGCGCCCATCAAAAACCGCAAACAGATAAACCTCACAGCCACACCATAGAAGCCAAACACAGACCACCCCCATAAGGTAAAGACCGACTTGTTGGTAACATGCAAACATATCGGCAGTAAGAAGTTTAGGGAATTTTTAATTATATCGAAGCATTTGTGTATAAAATCAGAAATGGGTAGCTACGCTTAAATGAGCAAACTTACGCTTAGAGGGGGCAGGCACGAAATATGGCATTAATCGAAACTAGAAATCTCACCTATACCTATCCGGGCATATCCAAGCCGTCCATTGAGGATGTGTCTATCCAGATAGAGAAGGGAGAATTTGTCTTAATCACAGGGCCTAGTGGTTGTGGTAAGACGACTTTGTGTCGGTGTTTTAATGGGTTGGTGCCGCATTTTTATCAGGGTGAGATTAAAGGGGACATAACGGTTGCGGGTATAAATACGCTGGATCATCACACCTATGAGTTGGCTAAACATGTGGGTTTGGTCTTTCAGAATCCGGAGAATCAGTTATTTGCGCTCTCAATTGAGAAAGATGTGGCGTTTGGTTTAGAAAATGTGGGTGCTTCTCGAGAGGCGATGCGCCAAAAAGTGGATTGGGCGCTTCATCAGACAGGTATTTATGATATTAGGGATCGGTCTCCGCATGAGATTAGCGGGGGACAACAGCAACGAGTGGCGATTGCATCAGTTTTGGCAATGGAACCTGAGATTATTGTTTTGGATGAGCCGACCTCTTTTTTGGATCCACTGAGTGCAGAGAAGATTTTTGAGGTTATCTACAAACTCAACAAAGAGCAGGGCATTACGGTTGTGCTAATTGAGCATCGGTTGGATTTAACGGCGAAATATACCAATCATCTTATCGTTATGGATCAGGGCAGAGTATGTTTGGAGGGAGATCCACGTGATATTCTCAGCAAGGAAGAAACACAACGTATTGGTGTGGGCATACCCAAAGCAACTTTGCTCTATCAAATGTTAAAAAAAGAAGGATGCAGTTTGGGCAATAGAACACCTCTGTGTTCGGAGGAGCTGGCAGATCAAATTTTGGAGGCTCTTAGTAGATGATTGAGATTTTAGATATTCACTATAGCTATCCCAGCAAGATAGAGGCTCTGAGGGGGGTTTCGCTTACTATCAAAGATGGGGAATTTGTTGCCATCATGGGACAAAACGGGGCAGGCAAGTCCACCTTTGTTAAGCATTTTAATGGACTACTCAAACCCTCTGTGGGCAGCGTTAAAGTCGATGGAGTGGAGACGACTAAGTCTAGTGTTGCGGCTTTGGCACGTAGTGTTGGGTTTGTGTTCCAAAATCCTGATCATCAGCTATTTAGTGAAACCGTTGAGGCTGAA
Organism: Candidatus Bathycorpusculum hydrogenotrophicum; assembly: GCA_009783705.1. Classification (GTDB taxonomy): domain Archaea; phylum Thermoproteota; class Bathyarchaeia; order Bathyarchaeales; family Bathycorpusculaceae; genus Bathycorpusculum; species Bathycorpusculum hydrogenotrophicum. Next base: position 24,980 of record WRCX01000002.1, read on the forward strand.
GTGGGGTTCGCACTTAAAAATTTTGGATTTGACGCAAAAATAATTGAGGAGCGCATTACCGCGATGTTAGAGTTGCTTTCGCTTTCGCAGTACCGTAAAACCTCTCCGTTTCTGTTAAGCGGGGGAGAGCGTAAGCGGGTGGCTTTGGCATCGGTTTTAGCGTGTGATCCCAAGATGTTGGTCTTAGATGAACCTACCATTGGGCAGGATCATGAGCAGAAAGAAAAGCTTCAACAGTTCATCTTAAAGTTGCAGGAACAGGGAAAAACCGTTGTTGCGGTCACTCATGATGTAGAGTTTGTGGCTGAGTGTAATCCGCGTGTGGTTTTGATGCGGGAGGGTAAAATTGTGGCCGATGGCGAGGGGCATCAAATTCTAACTGATCCTGCGATGCTTGAGGCGGCCTCGATTGTTCTGCCTCAAATCGCGCAAGTATTTACTAAACTTTCAGCCGCAGGATTGCCTAAAGATATTATTGATATCTCAGAGGCTAAATCGGTTCTTCTAAAAGCCCTGGAGAAACGTAAACAATGAGTATTTTTGATGGTTTAAAGTTTCGCAGAGTTAACTCTATTATTCATAATCTGGATCCGCGTATCAAATTTATCTATGTTATTGGGGTCTTCATTGCGGCGCTTTTGTTTCTTCAGATAATTCCGCTTGTGGCGCTGTTTTTGTTACAGTTACCGTTTGTGTTTTTGGCGCGTGTTCAGCGGCAGTGGATGCGTTCTTTGCGCGGTGCAGCGTTTTTGGCGGGGTTTATCTTTTTTATAAACATCGTTACAATCTTTTTGGGAAACAACTACACGGTAACGCCTAGCAATATTGAGGGTGCCTTATCTATGACTCTGCGCTTTGTGGTGTTAGTGGAGTCATTTTCGGTGTTTTTCTTAACCACCTCTCCGGATCATCTGGGGTTGGCTTTGGAGCAGTCTCGGGTGCCCTATGAGTTTGCATTTGCATTTACTACTGCGGTACGTTTTGTGCCGGTATTGGCTGAGGAGGCTCAAACCATCATGGATGCTCAAAAAGCAAGGGGATTAGAATTGGAGAAGGGCAATCTGCTAAAACGCATCCGCAACTACATACCCATTTTGATTCCTTTGATTGTGAGTGCTATTCGGCGAAGTCTTGAACTCGCTGAAGCTATGGAATCACGCGCTTGGGGAGCATGCAAAAAACGCACCAACCTATATACACTACGGCTACACAAAGGAGACTATGTGCTACTGGGAATCACGGCAATAATTGTGATCGGTGCAATCTATGCATACTTCTATGTGTCAATTCCCACATTGTAAGCTTGCTACTACTATAATCAAACAAACAACAAAAAGAAGATGCATAGAACCCACAAAAAGCAGATAGCCAAACAGATATTTGTGCAGGAACCAAAGGCTAAATGGCAGGGAAGTAGCGGTAAAGGAAAGGGCAAGCTAATATTCCTTAACATTTGATTAATAGAAGTATTAGTAGCATGATGTGATGTTATGGCTGAGCGTACTCGTTTTGGACCTGCAGGTGTGCCGCCTATGTTTCGGCTGTTAGGGGCGTCTACGTTTGATACTCCGCGTTTGCTTTGTGAGGAAGGTTTAGATGCGTTTGAATATCAAGCGGTAAGGTGGGGTCCCAAACCGCAGATAAAAGAGGCTGATGCTCGTCGGCTAGGGGAGGAGGCAAAGCGCAATGATGTTAAGCTCAGTATGCATGGCAGCTACTTTATCAATCTCTCAGGCAAACCTGAAGTGGTAAAAGCCAGCAAACAGCGCATTATAGCCTGTGCAACGGGCGCTGAGTGGATGGGCGCAGGGGTTATGGTGTTTCATATGGGGTTCTATGGGATGTTTGAAAAAGACTATGCGCTTAAATGTTCTATTACAGCACTCAAAGAAATCCACTCTGAGATGCAAAGTTTGGGGTTGAAGGTCAAGTTGGGGCCCGAAACCATGGGACGTAAATCCCAAGTGGGCACTTTGGATGAAATCATAGCCATTAATCGTGAAGTTGAGGGTACGCAACTAGTCGTTGACTGGGGACATCTCCATGCCCTACATCATGGGGCCTTCAAAACTGTAGATGACATGCGACACATAGCTGAAAAAATCGAGCAAGAACTCGGTACTCAAACCCTGCGCAACATGCATTGCCATTTCTCAAAAATAGAATTCACAAGCCAAGGAGAAAAAAAGCATCACCCCCTTGATGAAGAGCAGTTTGGACCTGATTTTGGGATGCTATCAGAGGTAATTTTAGATTTTGGGATGCATCCTACATTTATCTGCGAGACACCAATTCTAGATGTTGATGCCCGAAAAATGAAGGAAATTCTTCAACAAGCCCAAAAACAAAGACAAGAACAAAAATAAGGTAAAATGTTAGCGGACAGAGACCCCCCGCTACTTTCTACAATAACCAAGCATCTATGTCTCAGCGGGGTTCTTTGCGCTTAGTTTGCGGCTCAACACTAAGCCTTCTTTTAGAAAGAGAAGCATTGCCACCAAAGTTAGGCCTGTTAAAACTAAGAAACGTACTTCAATTACTAAAAAGCCCTCAACAACCAAGCTGAGCAATATTAGACTTATTTCTGCTACAAAAGCGCCTATAAAAAAGAAAGAATAAAACATCAATGGGGCACAAGACTCTTACCAACCATATATGGCAAAAAAAATAAACAACCTGTTAGTTGCTATGGAAAACACCAAAAATATTACACCGCTAAGGATAATATAGAAAGAAAAAGCATCCAGTAATTTTATGCTCAATTTAGCAGATTATTTTGGTCCAAAAATCACAAACAACGCCGACATACACAAGCTATACCACCATTTTAGCGTTTTAAAATCTCAACTATCACTTTCACACCTTTGTTGAAAGGAGCACATATAATCAAATTGTCAACCAATTTAGAATATCAACAATTTAGCCAAATCCATGCATCATATATAAAATGACTTAAAACATAATTATTTTGAATTAGGGATAATGTTTTTATAATTTCGTGACCTCCAAATAAAAAAATCACAACCGAGCGAAAGGTAGATGGCTGTAAATGTTTGCATTATGGGTTTAGGTAACATAGGATTACCAGTTGCCCAACACATCTCAAAAATATACAAACAAACCCAAGGATACGACATATCCCAACAAGCCATAAAAACAGCCAAACAAAACGGAATCAACACCACAACCAAACTCCCATATGCAGACATCTATGTAATCACAGTCAACACCTGGTTCCGCAATAACCAACCCGACATGAGTGCCATCGAAGACTGCACAAAAAAAGCAGCCAAACTCAACCCCGACGCGCTCATATGCTATGAATCAACCCTAACCATAGGCACCGCACGAAAACTCGCCGCAAAATACAAACTAACCAACATAGCCGTCTGCCCTCACAGATGGTGGAAACAAGAAGAAGACAAACACGGCGTCGTACAAATAAGAGCCTTGGGTTCACTAAACCAACAAAGCCACACAAAAGCCCTTGAATTCTACAACACCCTAGGCATACCCACCCACCCCGTTAACTCCCTAGAAATCGCCGAACTAACCAAACTAGCCGAAAACACCTACTACTATCTCCGTATCGCATATGGCCAAGAACTAAAACTCCTCTGTGACGAAAACAATCTAAACTATGACGAACTACGCGACGCCGCCAACACAAAATGGAATGTAGATCTGCCTGAAGCACGCAACGGCATAGGCGGAGAATGCCTCCCAAAAGACATACAATTCCTCATAAACACCTACCCAACAACCGCCCTGCTCCAAGCCGCCATAATAGCAGACAAAAACTACCAAACAAAACAACAACACAACAACAAAACCCCCAAACAGACAACAACAAAATCCCCACGTAAAACAACAAAAACTACGCGCACACAATCAAACTTACAAACCGAAATCAGCACATCACAAGATAGATCGAGTTAATGCATTAACCAGTGCATTTCGTCAGTTTATTTCAAGGTTAGACACTACGAGTAAGCTTCTTTCGGTTATATAGAAGTATGATAGTTAACGCCGCTATTATGATGTATAATGCCGTCACAATACCAATCAGGCAAACTAAACCCCACTATTACGGCGCCAGTTTGATCTGATGAAGTTTGATTGGGAGTTAAATCAGGTTGATTTGGCGCTTCATCAGAATATGTGGGCATAGTTAGAGTTTTTGTGCTACTCCAGCCGCTTTTTTCACCTGTCCAGACATAGTCGGTAGGGGATTTGAGATTATTTGTGTAACATCCCCATTCATTGCTTCAACTTGAAAATCTATCTTTGATCCAGGAAAAGCTTGAAAGCCAGATCCGGAAATTCCCGCATCAAACCAGTCACCACTGCCTCCTCGAAAAGCTATCACGGTGTATTGAGAGTCGGTTTGATCTGGAAATCCCTGTGAAGACCGAAAACATTCAGTCCAGCTGTCTTCTGAGGCAAAATATCCTTTAGTTCTAATGTTATACGCTAGTGCTTTGTAACATCTAAAAGTTTATAGTTTGACCGGGTAGTTTTTTCAGTTTTATGCGTGCATCTTTGGTGGTGAATTGCCAGTCAACACCTTTCTGAGTTTGATTACGCTCAATATGCCAAGCGGTCAACTCAACATTGAGCGATTCAATATTTGAAATACGTCTTTTTCCAAGACATTGCACCCCAAGAACCGACAACTCTACCTCAGCAACATTTAACCAGCCGCCATGCTTAGGAGTAAAATGAATCTCTAAGCACTGTGCCAAACCAAACGCCCTCTCCGCAACAAACGCCCCATACAACGCAGACAACCCATGCGTATTCAAATTATCCAAAACTAACACCACCCGCTCAGCATCAGGATATTGTTCCTCAAGCAGCCAACGCAGCTTATGCGCCCAATCTACTTTTGTTCGATACACCAAAGCCTCCACATGACGCCACCCAACCAAAGGCTCACAAAACACAAAAATGCTGCACACACCCATACGCACATACTCATTATCAACCCAAAGGACCAAACCCGAACGCGTTGACAACAGCTCACATACATCTAATAGAAGCTGATATAATTTCTCATCCATACAAACAACCGATTTCTTAGCATCATAGGGGCAAGCATAAACAGCTAAAACATCCTCCAGGGCAGCGACAAAGGCACTATTTTGATGCGGAAGTATGCACCACATTTTCTTTAAATGAGGTTTAAATTGTGTTTTTTTAAAAGCCGCTTCACACTCATATGGGATAATGTGTTAACGTATCCCAGCTTGATGCTTTTATCGGCTAGGAGGCGCAGGGTCCATTTTGCGTAGCCGTCAGGGGGTTTGCTGCATGCTAGGGCGATGATGTGAGCTTGTGTTTCGTCTGTTATTTTTGGTGCTATGGGGGGTGTGGTTCTCTTTTTGCGCTGCAAAAAACGGGTTACTGTTTGGGCAGCGAAAAAAGCGTTTTTTACGTTACTGATTGTTTGATTGCTTACGCCTATTCTTTTTGCGATTTTGGTTTGTTTTTCTTTTTTTCTCCCCTCAGACTCATCTAGGGCTAAAATTATTTTTGCACGATTAACCAGCCTCACACTGTGTTTGTCTTTGGCACTAAACCGCTCAAGCTCAGCTCTATCAGACGAACTTAACACAACACCAACATACTTACCTTTCATAACATCACACTACCAATAGAGAACAACACAACAAACAAAACTATAAACTTTTAGATGTTACAAAGCACTAGATTTAAAAATAGGGTCTCAAGCAGGCGGTAGCTTAGTTGCTGTTTGAGGTTCTGATTGTGGGTTATTCTATGAACTGGGTTAGATATTGAGTAATTAGCTCATAAGCTTCCAAGTCCTCAGGACCTTTTTTGTTACCGTTTTCGTCTGTTCCAATCAACTGTTCACCATCACTTTCAGAAACCGGTTCGTTGTACTCTATACGAAACACGCATTGCACAACTGTGCCGTTGCGGGCTTCAAATGTTAAGAGGGGATACTTTACGCCGGGTAGAATCAGATCATATTTTCCTTCTGTTCGGGGTTCAACAAGAAAAGTTTTGGTTTCTGCCAGTGAGAGCAGGCTCAGTAGAAGGGAGCCTTGATAGGGTTGGAAGCTGATTTTGGGATTGTCGTAGGTTAGTTTATCTTTTGCTTCCTCGATTTTTGTGGTTAAGGCAGTGTTGTTCCACAGTTCTACTCTGCATCTTTGCGCCTCTTGGGTAGCTTGTTCGGTAAAGGATGTGGTCGCTATGATAAGGGCACGGTCGCATTTCTGGGTGCTTTGGGCTTGTTGGGCGGCCAAAATTATGACATCGCTAAGGGTATAGCTGGGAGGATATTTCCGTGCTAAAACCGCAATCTTTTCAGCGTTTTTGATGGTGACTAAATCAGCGCCGTGGTTAACTACACAGCTACTTTGTATTTCATAGCCCAATGTTTCAAAGAGCCACTGGATAAATAGTCTAAACTCTTTATCTGAGAGAACTCCGATCGAATAATTCGCGGTTTGCGGTTCGGGTTTGGAGTGTTTCTCCACAAGAGTTTTTATGCTGGGTTTTTGGGGGGTTAGATTAGGAGTTTTTTTTATTCGATTTGCTAGTATTTCGGCTTTATCCAGGGGGAGCTGTAGTTCATCTGCTAGTAACTCGATTAGGTCATTGTTTTTTGGTTGTTCGGCGATTTTTTTTAAGGTGTTGTTTTTTTGGTGGCTCATCTTAGGGCTCCTTTTTTGCATGTTGAGGGCAGAGTTTTTTTCTGAATTCGTCAGTGTGGGTGAGGTTGAGTTTGGAGAAGGGTTTGTTGCAGACATCGCAGATATCGTAGTGGTGGATGCATACACTTGTGTTGTCGTGAGTGCATTTGAATTCGAGGAGACGGCTGTGGCGTTTGCCGCAGACTGTGCAGATAAAGCCTTTGTCGCGTTCAAAGTATTCGTTTAGGGTTTCGTCGTGGGTTAGGGTTGCTTTTTTGGAGTATATTTTTGCTGTATCTATGGATTGTCGGGTGCAGTCTTTGCAGACATAGAAGCCGTCTTCGGTTGGGTAGCCTTCGGGGTGGGTTTTTTTGCACATAGGGCAGATGACTTCGGGGTTCTGGATGCCTATGATGAGGGTGGATTGGATGGTTGCTTTGTTGTTGAGGGTGATTTCGAATTTGATTTTTAAGGTGTTGATTATGAGAAGATTATGGAGTTTTACGGTTATGTTTGTTTGGCAGGATTCCTCTTCGCGCTGTAGCAACGCTTCATAGGTGGATTGCCATTTTTGGAAGTCGAAATCATGTTTTTTGGAGATAACTTGTTCGCGTCGTTCTCGTTTTAGTCGGCGCTCAAAACTTTGTAATCTCATTTTTTTCTCTTTGACCAAGGGGAGGTCAAAGAGTGTGACTTTGTTTTTGAGAAAGGCTATTAGTTTTTGGTCTGCCGTTGCTTTTAGTTCGTCGTAGAGTTCGGGTTTTATTTTTGATTTCGAGTTCTCGATTTGTATTGTTTTGTTCTCCAGCACAGATGCTAAATTGAAGGTGTCATCGATGCAGTGGCATTCTTCGTTGAGTAGAATGGTTAGGGTTTCTTCGCTTTTTGTTCTGAGTTTGTTTTGAAAGTTTAGTGCATAGTAGAACTGGAAGAAACGTAAGGTTTCTTTTTTAGTAATTTTTATCGAGGTGATTTGGCCGTTGTTTATTTGGTGAAAACAAGGTTCGAGTTTGGTACAGACTTGGGTGTCTTGTATGGTTTGGGTTTTTTGGCAACTCAAACATGCATCGGTGTTGTTAAAGTGGGATTCTATTAGGGTTTCTATGGGGCCGTTGTTTGTGAGGTTGATTTGGCAAAGAGCTCCGTTGTCTATGGATTCTTTGAGGAGCTGTTGAAATAGGGGGCTTCCGGGGGCAAGCAGAGGGATTTTTTTTTCTTTTGCGGTGTTGGGTTGGTAGGTAAATTCTTGGGTGTTGCCGTCGGGATAGGCGACTGTTAGGGTGTCGTTTGTTTGGTGGGTAATTATGCCGCCTTTGATTTGGACGTAGGTTTCAAAGAATTTGCAGAGATCTGCTTCGGCTTGGGTGCTCAATCCAAGACTCCCTGTGTGAATTGTTCGGATAATTCTTGGTTTTCCTTTACTATGTTTAGGTTCTCGGCTAGTTTTTCTAGTTCTTTTTGGATGTCGAGTCGGGAGTTGCTACGCAGGAGAATGTCGCCTATGGTTTTTTGTATGTCTTGTGCACCCTCTTTGAGGTCAGCTAGCACGGTCTCCATTTTGCCCACAGTCATGGTGAACAGATCGATTTTTTGATAGAGCACATGCAAAACGTAGTCGTCGATAGTGTCTTTGACGGCTAAGTTGAAAATTGTTACATCGCGGTCTTGTTTGTAGCGATGTATTCTGCCGATGCGTTGTTCGATTTTCATGGGGTTCCAGTGCAAGTCATAGTTAAACAGCACACAGCAATTCTGTAGGTTGAGACCTTCTGCTGCGGCGTCGGTGGCGATGAGGTATTTGGTTTGGCCGCTCTTAAAGCTGGCAATCACTTGATCACGTTCAGCTTGGTTCATATCGCCCACATAGATAGCAGCTGGTCCAAATTGGTCGTTTAGCATTTCGTTGATTTTGCGGGCGGTTGTTTTGCGTAGACAGAAAATAACTGCTTGTTCGTTTGGAACTTCTCTTAGAACATTTTTTAGCAACTCCATTTTTGCGCTTTTTACTTTTTGGGCCATCTCGATTAGTTTGTTGGTCGCATCAGTTTCCATGGGGAAGCGTTGCTGGCGTTTTTTGAGTGATTCTATGGATGCGTAGGGTGAACTTGAGAAGGATTGTTGGAGAGTGATGGCTTGGAAGACTAAAATGGCGTTGCTCTGGGAAGCTGTCATTTTTCTTGAGGGGTTTTCGGCAATTAGGGTTTCGATGGTTTTGAAGTGGTTGTCGCTGACTTTGCGCAGGTATTGGGTTGCTTCTTCGATGAATTCGCGTTCGTAATCGTTGGGTTCAAGGGTTCGGGATTCTACGCATCGTTTTGTGAAGGGGATGCCTGTTTGTTCTCGGAGGGTGCGACACATAACGTCTTGGAGAGTGTGTTTGAGATAGTTTGCTTCTTGGGGTCGAACTACTCGGCTTCTAACATCTTCTGCGAATCGGGAGATAAATGCGCGTTCGCTGTCTAGGAGGCCGGGTTGGATCAGATCGACAATGCTGTAGAGATCGGTTAGTCGGTTGCATAGGGGGGTTGCGGTTAGCAGGAGCAGGTGGTTTTTGCGCAGATCGGAGAGTGCGGTTCGGCTTTTGCTGTGGGTGTTGCGAAATGCGTGGGCTTCATCGACCATGACTAGGTCCCAGGTTCGGTTTGTGAGTGCGGGGTAGTTTTTTAGGAGCATGTTGTGGGAGCAGATTAGGCGGGTGTTGGTTGTTAGTTTGGCGCGTTTTCCTGCGCCGTTGGCGATGGTGAAGGTTTCGCCGAATTTTTCAGCCATCTCGCTTTTCCATTGCGAGAGGAGGCTTTTGGGTGCAATAATTAGCACTGAGTTGATTTCTTCTCTTAGCACCAACTCTTTCATAATTAGGCCGGCTTCGATGGTTTTGCCCAAACCCACCTCGTCGGCTAATATGGCATTTGAGTTCATTTCGTTTATAACTTGCAGTGCGGTGTGCAGCTGAAAGTTGTAGGGGATTAGTTTTGTGCGTATGGCATCCACTGAGATGAGATGATCGATTTTGTCGGTTTGTTTGAGTTGGGAGGCTTGGATGCTTAGCTGGAAGCTGTTTAGGGATGTATAATTGGTTTTTTGAATTTGTTTTTTTATGTTAAGAGGGTCGGTATAGGTGATGGTGTATTTGTGTTTGGTTTTTTTGTTATTTTCGGGGTCGTCGAGTTCGCATACAATTGTTGTTTGTTCAGGGTTGGGTTCTTTATTTTTTTTTGGTTTGGGTTTGGGGTTTGGGTATAGGTCAACAATTGCAGGTGCGGAGTCGAGTGTGATTTCGGGTTGGGGGGGTTGGCTGGTTTGTTTTTTTGGGCTTTGAGACAAGAGTATCGACATTTACTGACTGTTTGGATATAAAAACCTGAAATGCAACTCTTGGGTGGTTGTGTGTTCTTCGGATAGTGCATATGCTGATTTCATATACAAAGGGTCATTAATTTGGAAATTTTTTTCATTTGAGTTTGAGGGTTTGGGGGTTATATTAACGGGTTTGGTGGGTATGGCGGGTTATTGTTGAGGCAACACCCATTTTTGAGGATTGTTTTGGGTTGGGTTGTTTTTGACATATTTGTGTTAAAAGTGTACAGGTAAAAAAAAGGCCAAAAATCAGCCAATTAAGCGGTTGTTTTTAGGGTTGTTTTGGCTATAGCTCAAGAATTTAAGCGATTTCGTTAGTTAAGGCAGCCTCGTTAGCGTTTAGTAATTTTTAAATATAAATTGAAGCTTTCTGTCCTTTTGAGGTTATTAACGTGGCTAAGGCGGCAAAAAAAGATACAAAAAAGGCTAAAAAGAAGAAATAAAGCCTCAACAGTTCTGCATCCACCCTCATTTTTCTTTCTAACTCTCAAACAACCAACAAACAATAACTAAGTCAAAGTAGACATAAAAACGCCAACACCCAACATAGCACAGAATTTAGTTAAAAAAAGCTTTATCTTATCATCCGCCTAGACTATAATAATGAACGGTGAATTTATGTGCAAACCAGTCCGTTAAGCATAACCCTTGCCGGCTTAGAGTTAACCAACCCCACCATGCTAGCATCAGGCATCATGGGATACACAGCAGAATCCTTTCTCCAAGTAGCCAAAGGCGGCGCAGGAGCTATCGTTACCAAATCCATAGGCACCCAGCCCCGAGCAGGCTATGCAAACCCCATTGTTGTACAAACAAAAGCCGGACTGCTAAACGCTGTAGGACTCCCCAACCCCGGCATCGACATATTTGCTGAAGAAATCAAATACACCAAAACCCTGCTGCACATACCCCTAATTGTCAGCATCTTTGGTTACTCAGCCGAAGACTATGCAACAGCCGCCAAAAAAGCCACAGAAGCAGGCGCAGACGCAGTGGAACTCAACGTTTCATGCCCCCATGTAAAACAAACAGGCGCTGAAATCGGACAGAGCCCCAAACTACTTGCTGAAGTCGTCCAGCAAGTTAAAGCCGTCATCAACAAACCCCTCATCGTTAAACTCTCACCCAACGTCACCGACATAGGAGTGCTTGCACAAACCGCCGTGGAAGCAGGCGCAGACGCACTAACAGCAGTCAACACCCTAAGAGCACTGGCCATTGATAGTGAAACCCAGCTACCAATCTTAAGCAACATAAAAGGCGGCATGTCAGGCCCAGCAATCAAACCCGTGGCCCTGCGCTGTGTCTATGATTTGGCACAAATTGTTGAGGTGCCCATAATTGGCTGCGGAGGAATCACAAACTGGCAAGATGCAGTCGAGTTCTTCTTAGCAGGCGCCTCAGCAGTACAAATTGGAACCGCCGTTGCTGATAACATGGAGGTTTTCAGCAGCATAACTAAGGGCGTGGAGACCTACTTGAGACAAAAACATTATGGAAGTATAAAGGAGATTATCGGGCTTGCTCACCGGAAATAACACAATGCGAATCACCCAAATAGTAAACATACGCACCGAGAGCCCCTCAGTTAAAACCTACACATTTGTAGATAAACTCTGCAGTGAGGCTCGTCCAGGACAATTTTTGATGCTCTGGATTCCAGGTATAGACGAGATTCCGCTAAGTATCATGGACACATCCAATGATCTAGTTTCGGTTGCAGTTAAAGCTGTAGGAGACGCCACACGACACCTCCACAGCCTTGAAGCAGGCGCAACCATAGGCATACGGGGACCCTTTGGCACCAGCTTCAGTGAGAACACAGGCAGAGTGCTTCTAATTGGCGGCGGAACCGGAATCGCCCCCCTGCTGTTTTTAGCAAAACAACTCCAAACAAAAACCGCACATCTGGCCTTTGTAGAGGGCGCTAAAACTAAGGCAGAGTTGCTTTTTGTCAGAGAACTCGGCGGAGTATGTCAAGAGCAGAATCTAATAACCACCACCGACGATGGAACAGCTGGACTTCAATGCCTCGTCACCCAACCACTGGCAACCCTGCTTGATAAGGAACACTTTGATATGATCTATACCTGTGGACCCGAAATTATGGTTAAAAAAATCTTTGAACTAACCGAGCAACACAAACTGCCCCTAGAGGCAAGCTTGGAGAGACTGATGCGATGCGGCATCGGCTTGTGCGGAAGTTGCATGCTTGGCAAATACCGCGTTTGTCGAGACGGCCCAGTATTTACATCAACTCAGCTACGAGAAGTTAGAGATGAACTAGGAATTTCAAAAATAGGCTTTGACGGATCACGCATACCCATCTAAGAGAACAAATAACAAACAGGCACAAAAGCAAGAACATAAAAGCAAGTTAAGGGCCGATTTTTAGGCCCTTTAAATATATACCAAAAATAAGCAGAAAGCTCAACCATTTTTTGGTTATATGTATTTACTTGCTTCTTTAAGGGACAGGTTTGCCAGTTTATCGCTATGTGTTGCTATAAATGAACGTACCCAGGTTGGGTTTGTCTTGCTATACTCACGTAAACTCCAGCCGATAGCTTTGTTGATGAAAAATTCGGTTTGTCCAAAATTGTTAATGATTATTTGTTCTAGGAGGGCAGTGTTGGTTTTTTCTTTTCGCATCAGTTGATGGTCGATGGCAATACGCCTTAACCAAAAGTTGGAATCAGTGCTCCATTCAAGCAAAACAGAGTTAACTTCGGGAAAATTGAGGGCTATTCCGCCTATAATTCGATCTAGACAATCAATCGTGTCCCACCATGATTTGGTAGTGGCAATTTTTTTTAAGTGAGAAATATCGGCAGGCACAAGCAACTTTGCAAGCATTGTTAGATAGTCTAGGGCTAAATATTGAAATTCACGCTCTTTTACCCAACATTGATCAATAAATGCCCAGTTTATGTCAGTTTCTTTTTTAGCGAATTGCAAAAAATTTTTTGAAATTGCTCTACGCTTAGGTGTGGGAATGCCTAAAAAAGGGAACATATCACGCATGTATTTACTCATCTTAGCCGCAGATTGAGAGTCAGCAGCAACAGTGTACTCTTCAAATATTGTTTGGTAGTCCACAGTTAGGCCTCCAATATTTAGGTGAATGCGTGCATATAACTTTATTATTCTACTGGTTGCAACTCTTTAGCCTATCTACGAAGGTACGATTATAAGAGTAAACACCACGCGTATAGATTTTTGACTTGCAGGGGGTTTGTTAAGAGGGATAACAAGGGTTGTTGGCATATTTTTGCGGAATTTTTATATTTGTATATAAAAAAATACATAACGATGAAAAAATTTACAAGCAGATAGGGAGAGAGGCCGTCAACAGCAGTAAAAAGGCAAACTCGCATCTATTGCTTGTTAAATCACATATCTGCGGTTAAGTCGCGTCCCAGTAAAAATATTTAACGCAGAGATAAAAACAGATAGGCAAGGTAAGCGGATGATCGATAAAAAGAGAATCGAAAACGCAGTAAAAGAAATCTTGTTTGCGATCGGCGAGGATCCTAACCGAGAAGGGCTGGTTGAAACACCTGCAAGAGTAGCAGATATGTATGCAGAGATATTTGCTGGACTGCACACTAACCCAAAAGGTTGCACCAAGATTTTCCATGAACACGAAAACAGCGGCCTTGTGGTGGTAAAAGATATTGCATTTCAATCGGTATGTGAACACCACCTAATACCGTTCATAGGCAAAGCATGTATAGCCTACAGCCCAATGGCGGCCGCATACTGGGCCTCAGTAAAGCAGCCCGCATACTTGACATATTATCAGCAAGACCCCAAGTGCAAGAGAGACTTACTGCACAGGTGGCTCAGACCATAATGGAAATCGTTGAACCCAAAGGCGTGTATGTCTACATTGAAGCCGAACACTTGTGCATGACCATGCGAGGGGTAAAAAAGCCAGGAGCAAAAACCGCCACCACATGCATAAAAGGCGAAATCAGCGAGAGCGATATCGCCACCGTTAGAGGCGGTAATTATAGCTAATATAAGAATGGTCTATCCAAAAAATATAGCTGAAGCAGAAAAAGAAATACACAAAATAGAAACCGATAACAACAACCTCACAGAGCGGATAGCCAACAAAGCAGTTCAGTTATGCATGGTTATCGAGGATCTCACACCCTTTGTTGCAGACACAATTAAACAAGAAATAGCTAATGCCGGTGGAGAGGCACTTATTCAAAGAGGTGAGGATGATGGCGTGCTGGGAAATACAACTGCTTTTATTGTGGGCAATTTGGACCAAGTAAAAAAGTTGATTAGAAAACTGGAGCCACAACCAGAAACATTGGCCGACATAGGTTCTAAAATACAATTAGTCACACAAAGTGTGGAGAAGAAAGAACCTAGCTATTATTGCTGCAAAGAACACAGACTTGAAATCGGTAAAAAAACATACACCGTGGGCATCTTAAACATCACTACAGATTCATTTTCAGGCGATGGCCTGCTGCTAACAGAGACAGCAAATCAGGCACTCAGAGAAACCCCCAATAATTCATCGGGTAGATTGCAGATCAAAGATAGGGACTTACTTATTGAGGCGGCTTGTTGTAGAGCAGAAAAAATGGTTGCCGAGGGAGCTGATATAATTGATGTGGGAGGCGAATCCACAAGACCAGGCTATACCGTGGTGGATGATAGAGAAGAATTAGATAGAATCATAGGTGTTGTGGAGCAGTTGGTCAAAACGCTCAAGGTGCCCATTTCGGTTGATACCTCAAAATTATATGTTGCTGAAAATGTTCTCAAAGCAGGCGCACATATCATAAATGATGTTAATGGATTGATAAAAGAACCTAAAATTGCGGAGCGGGCAGCCGCATATGGGGCAGGGGTTATTGCCATGCACAACCCCGACGGTCCCATTAGCGGAGATATTTTTAGTCACATCACCCATTCTTTGAGAAAAAGTGCAGATATAGCAAGAAGAGCAGGGTTAAAACCAGAAAACATCATGTTGGATCCAGGGATAGGGTTTGGTAAAACCTTGGAACAAAATTTAGAAGTCATGCGACGACTCGAGGAACTCAAATGCTTAGGCTATCCGGTTTTGCTGGGTACTTCAAGAAAATCCATGATAGGCAGAGTTTTGGATCTGCCAGTAAATGAGCGCCTAGAGGGCACAGCCGCTACAGTTACCCTTGGGATTGCAAAAGGGGTTGATTTCATAAGGGTACATGATATAAAAGAGATGCATCGAGTCGCAGAGATGAGCGATGCAATGATCAGAGGAATATAAATGTCAACACCGATACAACAACATTGCGATAAGATACTAATTGAGGGCCTAAAAGCCTGGGGAAAACATGGGGTTTTAGATTTTGAGAAACAATACCCTCAAGCATTTACAGTTGATATGGAAATATATGCAGATCTATCAAAGGCCTACGCAAGTGATAATTTAGAGGACACCGTAAATTACGCCAGTATTTATGAAGCAATAAAGTCAGTTATTGAAACGCAGAGTTTTAGGCTTGTTGAGCGGCTGGCTTTTGTGATTTTAGAAACAGTTTTTCATCATGATGTGCGAATACAGAGAATTAAGATTCGGTTGATAAAAAATAAAGCCCCCCTAGACGGACAAGTTGATAGTATTGGGGTGGAGATTGAAAAGAACAGAACCCAAGTTTTGCTACAAGATACGTGTGAGAGCACAGAGACAAATGTTAACGCAAAGACAAGTGCAAAAACAGAGACTGATGAGGGATATAGAGCAGTACTAGCATTGGGGTCAAACGTCGGCGAGAGACATCAAAATATGCAGAAAGCACTAGAAATGTTGTCTGATTGTGGCGGCATCGTTATTTTAAATAAGTCCAAATTGTATGAAACCGAACCGGTGGGTTATGTTAATCAAGAAAAATTCTACAATGCCGCAATCCTTGTTCAAACCACATTAAATCCGTTTGATTTGTACAGTAAAATAAAGGATATTGAAAATAATTTAGGACGACAAAAAACGTTCAGATGGGGTCCAAGACTCATAGATATTGACATAATAGCATATGAACGATGCGTAATCAACACCAAAGGGTTGACTTTGCCACACAAAGAATACATGCAAAGAGCATTTGTTCTAAAGCCCATCTCAGATATGCCCGATGCAGTCGAAGTTACAGGCTTAAATACGACCCTTATAGAAAAAATGACCACATGCGCAAACGATTACCAAGGCCTAAAATACATTGGCTCGCTATGAGCACTACAAAACACAAATTTTTCATATTCCCATGGTTAATATAAAAAGCGACAGTTATAAAAAGCGAGAAAACAAAAGTCGTCTCTCAAACTAAGCGTTTTTGCGCAGTTTAAAGACAAAGAATAAACCACCAGCAACAACACCGATTGTTAGAACTATTATGGCTACAACAGATCCTGTTAAGAAATCCCAGGTACCATCAGAAGATGGAGAAGACACTGAAGGCAGAGCACTACCATAACCAGCGGGTACATATTGCATGTTTACTTCATGATTGTCAATACGACCAAATATGTATAAAACATCATCAACCACGGCTACATCACAAACGGAAAAGTCAGGCATATCTTTGGCAGTTGACCAAGCATCTTTTACAAGATCATATACCCAAATGATGGACTGTCCCGTTTTAAAGCCTAAGACATAGATATTTTTAGGTGTATAAACACCAGTCGTTGCTCCAGTAGCCATAATGTTACCGTGAACACCTATTTCTTGTGTTTTCCCTTCACTCCATATATCAGTTTTTGGATCATAAATCAGAACATGCACATTATTGGGACGATCATAGGGATAGGCTGATTCGACTACATAAAAGATCAGCAATTTATCATCCATCACAGCTGAAACTATACCATGCCGGGGCTCTATGTAGGGTATTTGGGTTTTTTCAATAAATGAATCCTCAGCGGGATCATACACAAACAACGCATAAAGATCTATAAGAAAAATTTTTCCATCCACAACATATGCTTGCATATTACGCGAATATAGTCGAAACGGTAGGTTATAGTTTTTAGTACTCCAGCTATCAGTAGCTGGATCATAAACCTCAACCACACAGCTAAACAAAGGTGAATTGTCTATACAGTAAATTTTGTCGTGATACACTGTAATGGCAAAAGAAGCTTTAGGTGTTGGCATAGGTTCCAAAGTGACCCATGTATCAGTCAAAAGATCATATCGTTCAGTAGTGTCAAGAAAATGTTCAGTGATATAACCCAAGGGGGGCTCACCTACTGTTTCGTAATAGAAACCGCCAATAGCATAAATTTTCCCATCAAAAGCAACAACCCTAAACCATTTCCGTTCCTGATTAGGGGGCGTTTTTGTATTCCAAGAATCCTCAACTAACTCTGATGCAGAAACCGGATTGAGTGCTGTTACAAATGATCCACTTATAAACAAAAAAATCAACACAATCGAAATGAGTTTATTCATGCTTCCACGAAATATATTTTGATTTTTTCGATATAACATTTACTGCAAATCGCTTTTGAGATAAAAAAACACTAAGCGGCCTAATCTTACAGAGTAGTTTAGGGTTTCAAACGGAGAGGGTTTAGAATATAGCGGTATCTTGCAGGTAGTTCTTATCAGTTCTTAGGGCTATCTCGGCTTTTGTTAACTCGTTACCAAGATATGCAGAATGATCCAATTTTGAAACTATGCCCATTTCCAAAATTTTTGCATACACTGCCTGAGCTGTTTTGCCTTTGATAACATTGAGAGGTTCATTGGATTGTTCATAGAGTAATGTATGGCAACTATCAGATGGTCAATGTGGTCTATAAAAATTCTAAAAGTACCCAAGTGATCAAGGAGTGCAGGTTCGACTTTTTCAGGGGCAATAATAACGCACTTGGCGAGAGTTTCTATGTTTCTATTGTAGGGTTCTTCGTGGGCGCGTTTGTCTTTGAGAATCAAAAGGTCGATACCTAGGTCTTTTGGGATGGAGTTACGTTTTTTAGCTAGAAACATCATTTTTGCGGCAATAACTTCCTCAGCTACAGTCCCTTTAGCTTTGTTGCTTTTCTCGGTTGCTAAGAGGATACCCCCGCTTATTTCTGCTGAGAGACGGGTCAAAACTGCATTTAGGCCCACAGAGTCTGCGTCAAAGAGCTCAGTTACATTGGAAATACCCACAAACAGGGGTACCGCAGGATTTTTTTGGGCGAACTCTTTGAAAGCAAGAAAGGAGTTGAGAATTTCTTGGGGATCTAAAATCAAGTCCGCTAGGATGTTATTTACGCCTAGGCTTTGGGCTTTGGTTATAATTTGTTCAAGGAATTGGACGCGTTCAGAGACATTTTTTGGAATGTAGCCTATGTTTTGGTTAGTGGGGATAACAACCAGGGGGATATCTTTGATGAAGGGGGCTATGGCGTCGAGATTGCCTGCATCAGCACTCAAAACTAGTTGTGCACCGGCTTTCACTGCAGCGTTAATTTCCTCTGGATCAAGCGAATCTATACTTACAGGTAAATTGGTAACTTCTCTAACCCAGTGGATCAGCTGTGCGGCTTTTTGGGGTTGGGATTCACCTGCAGCCATACCCACATCGATAAAATCCGCACCTGCCAAAGCAAAACGGCGGGCGATTTGTTGAACAGTTTCTTTGTCCATCAGGGCGGCGTCTACGATTTCGGCAAGCACTCGCAGGGGGAAATCTTTGCCGACCGCCACACCGCCTACCAGCATGTTACCGGGGTTTTTGAGCAGGATGGTGCGTTGGTTTTCAACTTTTTCTATTTCTGCCAGAGCTTTGGCAGTCAGTTGCTGCTGGAGCAACTCATCAGCGGGGGTGGTTGTTGAGAGTTTCACTTCACCGAGTAGATCTAGCACTACTGAGAGATCTGCGGCATATTTGGGGCCCTTATAGGCTGGGATACCTAGGGCGTGGGTGATTGCGGCGGTGTCGCCTCTTAGTAATCCAGGGGTTAGGATCAGGTTGAAGCTGGTGAGGTTTTTTTTGTTTTTTAAGCTCTCAATGATGGCTTTGGGGGTTAAAAAGGCGGCAACTGCTGTTTTTAGGGTAACAACTTCGGTTTCGATTGGACTTTGTTTAGCGTATGTACTAACGACTTCTGTTGCTAGTTGTCCTGTGACAAGAAGCACCTTCATGGTTAATCCTCGATTTGGATGGTTGCACCTTTGTTATTGGCTTGGGCGATGAATGCTTCTCCGCCGGTATTGGCTTTGAGGTGGTCTTGGACTTTAGTTAGAAAGGTGGTTGCTTGTTGTCGTTTTACGATTGCATAGAGGGCGGGTCCCCAAGAGCTCTGGCCAACGCCGTAGGCGCCTTGTTGTTGCATAAATTCGATGCATTTTGTGGCTTGGGGTTTGGCGTAGGTTCCACCTTGGGCCTGGGCAAAGTGATTGCCGGTTAGAACTTGGATTTCTGTGAGTGCAACTCCAAAGGTTTCGATGTCTTGCTCGGCTATGGCGGGTAACAGTTTGAGCATAATTAAACGGCAGATCTGGCCCACGTCTTGGGCGGGCATGGTTGTGAGTTTGTTAAAGGCTTGTTTTTCTTCAGAGCTTGCTAAGCCTTTGGGCTGGTTGGGGGAGGCCACAATAAAGCACCAATCCTCAGGGAAAGGTTGATGATAAATTAGTGGAGGAGCTTGGTTGGTTTTTGGGTTTTTGCCGCCATCTACTACAAATCCGCCATACTCAAAGATGCTGGTGCCAACACTTGTGCGCTTGGCACGACCAACACTTGCTGCAAGCTCGGGTACAGATGCTTTAAGATTTGAGATTTTTGCGAGTGCAACAGCTATGGCTAGGGCAAGTTGGGTGCCTGAGCCTAATCCGCTATGGCAGGGGATGGTTTGGGCGATGTGTAGATGTACTTTGGGTGATAGGTGATATTTTGTTGAGAAATGGTTAGTTATTTCTTGGGCGAGATCGGTTTTTTCTCCAGTAATTTTGAGGTCGGCTGCGCTTTGGGCGTTGATTATGACGTTTGGATGGTCTATACCAACGCCTAAACCGCCAAACATTCGGCCTAAGTCTCCGTTCATATCAATCAGGCCTAGGTGGAGTCTTGCGGGGGTTTTGAGATATATTTTTATGGGGTTTGCCTCCATAGCAGGATTTGTTTTTGCAGATTTGCCATCACAGTTGTGTAGGTGCTGTTGGGTGCCACACGTTCTACAATTTGTGCGTAGTCAAAGATTTGCTCGGTTAACTTGATGATTTCGGTTTGTTTTTGGGAGTTTGTGAGATAGGTTTCTATGCGGGTGGCATGTATAAGTGCCTCAAGCGTCAATGCCAAAGCACGGCTATATAGTTGAGGCGTTCCAACCAGGGAAGTGGTTTGGTGTTTGATGCTACAGGTAACTATGGTTTTTTCATTGTTGAGAGGTTTAAAGTCAACCACAGAGACTTCAAGGGCAACCTCGGCGGCTCGTAGTTTTTTTGCGGTCACAACCTCTGAGGGGACAAACCACTCCAAGGGAACGCTTCCGGGGGGATTTGTTTTTTTGAATACCGTTTTGTAGAAGAGTTCTATGTCGTGGGTAAAGTTTATGACGGCACATCGGGTGGTCTTTAGGTTCTGCAGGGTTTTTGAGGTGTTAAAAATTGTTAGAGACAGGTGTTGTTCGTCCTGTATGGTTATACCCATGGGTGCCGCGTTGGATGTGGAATCGGAATTTAGGGTAGAGACAATGGATTCATAGATGACATCTTTTTGGAATCCAAATGTGGACAATTGCCCTAAATCAGCTTGGAATCGCACAGACATGAGCATTCCCGTTCAATCGAATGTAAAATTTTACAGTTAGTTAAATAATAAAAGTTTTGCCGCCAAACCACCAAGTTATCCGCCTAAAATAAAATACCAACCCACCAACAAACTTGAGCTTAGCACAACAACCAGGTTGGAGGGGTTAAGAGGTGGTGGTTGTTTTATCATTGTTTTTTGTTGCGGCGTTTGTCGGCTTTTTCTTGTCTTACGCGGCGTTGTTCTTTGATGAGGGGTATGTTGTCAAAAAGGCGACCGATTTCGCGTACTGCAGTGGGCAACAAAGTTAGGCCCAGCACGACTATCCAATGGAAGCCGCTGATGGTGGTGAGGCCAAAGATTTGACCGATGGGCAGAGCAACCATTAATGCGAAGGTGATCAGCATAGCGACTGCACCGATAAGCAGGGGCTTGTTGTTTCTAACGGGGGTCTTAAAGACAGAGTTGGAGCTACGAACATGGAACACATGCACTATTGAGGTCAAGCCGGTAATTAGAAACGCCATAGTCTGACCCAACAACGCTGAGGGAGCAACTGCGCCGGGCAAGACAACAAAGGCGCCTATGTAGTAGCCTATCAAGACAGTAACCGAGCAGGCAATGGTCTGACGAAGAATCAGATGCAGCAACTCGTCGCTAAAGAAACTTTCATTACGCTTTATGGGCTTTTTATCCATCAATTTAGGATCAAAGGCTTCACGGGAAAGATTAATCCCCGGAATACCATCACCCACCAAGTTAATCAACAACAACATAACTGGAGTTAACAAAATACCCCAGCCAGCCATCTGCGCAAAAATCATGATGATAATCTCACTCATGTTGCAGACTAGGAGGAAATTGATGGTCTTTTTGATGTTAGCATAGACATTTCGGCCCTCACCCACAGCCTCAACAATAGTCGCAAAATTATCATCAACTAGGATCATATCTGAAGCACTCTTAGCAACCTCAGTCCCGGTCTTGCCCATCGCAATCCCAATATCAGCCGCCTTTAGCGCAGGCGCATCATTTACGCCATCGCCTGTCATGGCTACAACTTCACCATTTGCCTGCCAAGCCTTTACAATACGAATCTTATCCTCAGGCGTCACGCGGGCATAGACAGAATAGTTTCTAACGGTGTCATTTAATTCGGTATCAGACATTTCTGCAAGATGCGCACCAGTCATGACATGGCGACCTTCTTGGAGAATGCCCAAGTTGGTGGCAATTGCACCTGCCGTTGTGGCATGATCACCCGTAATCATTACGGTGCGAATACCTGCGGCTTTGGCCTTTGCTATAGCAACAGCGGCTTCGGGACGTGGCGGATCAATTAGACCAATAAGACCCACCAAGTTGGAATCCGGCTCCACTTCCTCTAAATGATCCTGATCGGGTAGTTGGTCAATTTTTTTAGAAGATAAGCCTATGACGCGTAAGGCGTGTTCAGCAAAGCCGTCATGTACAGCTCGTGCGATGGGCAGATCATTAGCAACAGATTCTGCGGAGAAGGTCAGGTAGTCTAGTGCGCCTTTGGTTAGTACAAGGTACCCTCCGGTTTTGACCTTGAAGATAACTGACATGCGTTTGCGATCTGAGGAGAAGGGGATTTCTGCGACTCTTTGATAGGTTTCCTCATCTATGTGGTAGCCTTTTTCGTTAAAAAGCCGAAGTATACCCACATCAGTGGCGTTACCCAGATATTTCTTCTCGCCGCTTGGGGTGGTCTCATAGGTGGCGTTGCTTGCCATTACCAAATATTTGAGGAACCGGCTTTGCTCTTCAGAGAAGGTGGTATCGTCTGCGAAGGGTTCACCGCCGCATACCCAGAGCTGTTTAACTGCCATACGGTTTTGGGTAAGGGTTCCGGTTTTATCAGAGGAAATAACCGAAGTATTACCTAAGGTCTCTACAGCTGGAAGTTTTCGGATCAAAGCATTCTTTTTAACCATTTTTTGAACGCCGTTTGTCAGAGTCAGCGTAACAATCAAAGCCAGCATCTCAGGAACCGCCGCCACAGCCAAAGAGATAGCAACCAACAACATGGTGGGTAGATCAGTACCGCTTCGCAGACCCACCGCCATTAAGAAAAACGCAGATATGATGGCAATCCAGCAGATAGTTTTGCCGAGCTGATCTAGGCGTATTTGCAGAGGGGTTTTCATGCGTTTGCTACCGCTTAGAAAACCAGCGATTTTACCCATCTGAGTTTTCATACCGGTAGTGGTAACTACGGCAGTGCCGCGGCCTGCGGTGACCACACAACCCGTAAAGACCATGTTGTGTTGATCACCCAACGAAGCATTACCAGAAGTGGTAAACAGTGCATCTTTTTCTGCGGGTTCGCTCTCACCTGTTAGGGCGGATTCGTCAGAGAAAAACCCGGTGGATTCAATTAATCTAGCATCTGCAGGAACAACGTTTCCAGTTTCCAAAATGACGATGTCACCGGGTACCAATTCGGTAGCGTCAATGCTTTTCTTAACCCCCTCACGTATAACAACACAAGAGGGTGCGCTTAGTTTTTCTAAGGCTTCCAGAGCTTTCTCAGCTTTACCCTCATGAGTAATTGCCAAAATTAGATTCAAAATCACAACTGATAGGATGACGATGGGTTCAACAAACCCCGAGTCCTCAAAGATAGCCATAGCAAAGGAGAGCACTACTGCAATCAGCAAAACAATGATGGAGACATCTTTTAGCTGGTGGAGAATTTTTTGAGGTAAACCTTCCTTTTTTGGGGGCTGCAAAACATTTTTTCCATGCCTTTCTTGGCGCTTACCAACTTGAGCTTCAGATAACCCCTGCTCAGGAGTCACATCCAACGTTTCTAACACTGAGGAAACATCTGATTCGTACCAGTTGGTGTGATCCTGATTTCTATTTTCTATGATTAACTCAACCTTTAACAATATGCCACTATAAGAACATATTAGAAACAACAACCCGTAAGCGTAGTATATATCAGCTTGCCATGTGTGCACACCATTTCCATGATACTACGCAAAACCTTGGTTACAACACTTTTCAGAAACAAAGATCACCTACTGAACAACAGAAAAGATTGAAAAAAGAGACTAGGCTTGTTGCTCAGCTAGATGGGTTAGCTGCATTAGGGCTTTGCCTGAA
Source organism: Candidatus Bathycorpusculum hydrogenotrophicum (assembly GCA_009783705.1). Taxonomy (GTDB): domain Archaea; phylum Thermoproteota; class Bathyarchaeia; order Bathyarchaeales; family Bathycorpusculaceae; genus Bathycorpusculum; species Bathycorpusculum hydrogenotrophicum. The sequence goes on from WRCX01000002.1 coordinate 48,888, forward strand.
CTGAGTGCTTGGCGTGCTTGCTCCATGCCATCTTTGTAGGAAGTGCTTGTGCCAGAAGCATACAGAGCCGCGGCAGCATTCATACAAAACAAATCGGCTAGAGGATCATTATAATCGCCTGAGAGGACGCGTTTGATAGCGGCGGCATTGTCGTAGGCTTTGTTGTAGGAAGCGATGTCAAAAGTGGCATGGGTTTTTATGCCAAAATCTTCGGGGTGGACAGTATAGGTTTGGATTTTATTGTTTTTTAATTCAACGACTCGTGTTGGACCGCAGGGTGAGAACTCATCAATGCCAAGCGCAGGATCGTGGCCGGTAACCATGCCATAGGGAGCTATCGCACTGTTAAGACCGATTTCTTTCAAGATGGCAATTAGTTGATCACATACTTGAGGGGCATAGGCCCCAATTACTATACAACTGGTGTTCTCACAGGGCATGGTTAGGGGTCCGACAATGTTGAATGCGGAGGTAAAGCGCATGGATTGGATTAGACGGGCCCAGCCGGATTTTAAGAAGGCCTCCCCGGGCATGTAGCAGATGTTGTGTTTTTCTAAACTTTGTTTTGCTTTACTCATCGGACTTGAGAGATTGACCCCTAAGATCTCAAAGATTTCTGAGGCTCCAGAGACACCGGTTACTTTTTTGGCGCCTTTTTTAGCAATCGGAACCCCACAAGCTGAGGCAATAAGTGCAGCAGGAGAGGAGGCATTAACAGTTTTCATAGCATCGGAGCCTGTGCCAACAATATCGCAGATAGGACCCGTAACGTTGGCTGTGAATTTTTCTGTGTCAAACTTGTCTAGGGCATCCCAAACGCCGGATAATTCTTCAGTGGTGGGTTTACGAGTAATATGGGCTATCAAAAAAGCACCCTGCTGGAGCTCGGGTTGCTCATTTAGAATGATTTGTCGATAGGCCTCACAGGATTCTTCTCGAGTCAGAATTTTACCCGCAACAATTTTACAGATTAGTTGACCAAAGGCTCTTAATTTTTCTTCAGTTACCAAATTTATCACTCCGTTAGGTCTACAACATACTTTAGGGATTGACCAAGCAAAATTTTAGGCAACACCAAAGGAACATTTTCCAGACGGATTATTTTATCAATGAGAAGCCGTAGGGTTTGAGTGTTTGTTTCTATTATTTTTAGGGCTAGCTTCATTTGGCGTTTTGTGCTACCATAGGCACCAATTAGGGTTAACTGCCGATAATGGACTTCATTTAACAATTCGCTTGGGATGGGCGTGTTTTTTGTAAATCCGCTAAATAGGCAATATTTGCCTCCTGGATTTAATTTTGAAATCCCCTCAATCAGAGCAGAGGGGTCAGGGGCAGCATTTATAGCAACATCAAAATTGCCAGCGGGGGTATCAGAGAGATAGATGTTTGCTTTTTTGCAGAAGGGGGTTACTTGGTTTAGTTTGGCAGAGTTTTTTTCGACAATAAAGGGGTGGGCACCAAAATATTTGCAGGCTAAGCCAAGCATAAGCCCTGCAGGACCGCCGCCAAAAATGAGAACGGTTTGGTTTTTTTGCAAGTTTACTTGTTCAGTTGCATTTATCGCAGAGGACAGCAATTCGGTCATGCAGGCAATTTCAGGGGGAACGGTTGGAGGGATTTTTATGAGACTGCGTTTGGGTACTTTTATGTATTGGGCAAATCCGCCATCGATATGAAAACCTATAACTTGGATGTTACTGCAGAGGTTTTCGGCACCACTTTTGCAGTAGTGGCATTGATTGCAGGTTTTGGCAGGCCAAACCACAAAATTTTCCGCCGGATTGTTGGGTTTATGGCCGCAGATTTCATGGCCCAATACTCTGGGCAACACTAGATCGCGTTGACCTTGAGACCACATTTTTGCATCCGTTCGACAGACAGAACAATAGGTGACTTTTAGCAGTGTTTCAGTGCTATCGCAGACGGGGGGTTGGATGTCGATTAGTTGAATTTTTTCTATACCTTCAAGGCGAAGCGCTTTCATATGACTGCCTGTAACACGGTAGAGCAGAAACCGCATTTAAAACTATCCACCCGTATTACATTTGTAATACAAAAAAAGTAAAGGAACCAAATTTTTGGAGTACACCACAGACACAATTAAAGCAGATCAGTACGGCGAGGTGAGTGATGAGAGAGGTACAGAGCGAGGAGTTAATACAGTACAAGAGTATAACATAGAGGAAGTCTATGCAAGGAGTAGAGGTTATTGTCGGCGGTTTCATGAGTATTGATGGGAAAATAGCTCCTGCCAATCGGAACGGCCAAGAATTCACTCAACTCATGACCCCACTGCACAAAAAAATGCTACACAGCATCCGAGCGTCTGTTGATGCGGTTGTGGTAGGGGTGGGCACGGTTTTAGCAGATGATCCCACGCTTACTGTGCGAGATGTTGAGGGAAAAAATCCGCTCCGAGTAGTGCTAGACAGCAAAGCACAAACACCCCTAACAGCAAAAATCGCAAACACCAACCAAGCATCCACCCTAATAGCAACAACTACACAGGCCTCAAAAGAAAAGATCAAAGCATTAAAAAACAAAAATATTGAGGTATTTATTTCAAACTCGGAAAAAACGGTTAATTTGCAGGAATTAGTCGAAGCACTCAAGAGTCGTGGTGTTAGAAAAGTTCTTGTGGAGGGCGGCGCTGAGGTGCGGTGGAGTTTTTTTGAAGCAAACCTTGTGGATGAATTATTTGTTTGGATTATGCCCTATGTTTGGGGCGGCAAAGAGGCCCCAACATTAGTGGATGGACAGGGTTTCCTTGGAGCACAAGAAGCGAAAAAACTAAAACTAAAAAGCACCGAACATATTGAGGGATTAACAGTTCTTTGGTTCACAGTTCAACATTAATAACGGCAATACTAAAAGCGCATCTAACTGTTATTTTCATAAAGAAAAAGGTCATGTTAGAAATTGTAATCAGCTAATGATGATACTATAGAACTTCATCAGGATGAACTTGTCTAATCCAAGTATGTCGCCTTAGTACAATTAAAATCATCTAAATTTGACTCAGCGTTAAGATCGTCCTCTGTCAATGCTCAGCCATATCCAGTAAACCCTGACGTATGCAAGTTACTCTTTTCGTTCAATTTTATTATAAATAGCGAGACCTTTTTCCATCATTTCACTCTGTAATGACGTAGGACCCTTCTTAATTTGGCGCTCAAACTCTTCGAAGGTTTCACGGTCTAAAACTGGAATTGGACATGGTTTCGCCATTTTTAATCACCACAAACTTTGGAACACAAACCATAACTAAACTTCAGCTAAAATAGTGTTGTCTTGGTTTTGTTTAAGGATTGATTGGAAGTGTTTGGTGTTGCCGCCGCTTAGGGTAACTAGTTGGTTTAGTTTTTCGATTGCAAGGCCAGCATCTAGGGCTTGTTTGGCTAATTCATAGCCGTCTTTTAGATCTGAGACGCTTTCTGCTATGTAGAGGATGGATGCGGCATTTAGTAAAATGAGGTCTTGGCGGGTGCTTTGATCTTTGCCTAAGAGTATTTTGAGGATGGTTTGGGTGTTTAGTTCGGGGCTTCCGGGGTAGGCGATCTCTTTTGGGTTTCCGCGTTTGAGTCCAATGTCTTCGGGGTAGAAACTGTAGGTGTCTATTGAGCCGTTGGGTTTTACTTCAGAGATTATGTTGCGTCCTAGGTTGGAGAATTCATCTATACGTATGGTTTCATCTGCGCCATATCCCAGTACGACTAGGGCTCGTTCGTAGCCGTTTTTTGAGAGAACGGATGCGATTGTTTCTGTGTAGGGTTGGCTGACTCCTCTGACTTGTCGTTTGAGGCCAAAGGGGTTGAGGCCCGCGGCGATCATGAGTCTCATTGCGTAGAGCATGGGCATAACGGTGTGGGTGGCTTTGTCGGCGGTTAAATCGATCAGGGGTTTCATCCATGGGTATATGCCTGCTGAGGCCCAAACAGATGTTTGGATGGTGTGTATGCATTGTTCGACTATTTGGGGGGTTGTGTATACGTTGATGCCTAGGTTTTGGGCTAAGTCGATGCATCCGGTTTTGGATGAGAAAGATTTGGATCCGCTTTTTATGGCATAGGCGCCGGCGGCGGCGGCAATTATCAATGCGGGGGTTGTGATGTTTATAGTTGGGAAGGTGTCTCCGCCTGTGCCTCCGGCGGTTACAAGGGGTTTATCGGTGTTGAATTGGAAGGTGGAGGTTCTTGTGGCATCCATTGCTTTGACCATACCGCTTAATTCGTCTACGGTGGGTTTTTTTATAGTTAAGCCGCCAAAAAAGGCGACCATTAGGGGGAGGATATCGGTTGGGTGTTTGTTTTGGGTGAGTTGGGTAAATAGGGTTTGGGCGACCGATTGGGTTTGAAGATTGGTCAGGTTTTCTCCATGGGAGAGTTGGGTTATTATTTCGTTGAGGTTGGGGTTTGTTTGGGGGTTGTTGGGTGTCATTGTTGGTGCCTTAGGGGATGACTTTGGAACGTTTTAGGGTTCTGACAAGGAGGTAGGCTAGAATTGTTGAGGGGATAAGTTGTAACACGATGTAGATGGGAAGGGCTCCGAGGTAGACTATGTAGGGTAGTCCTAGGGCCATGACCATTACTACATAGACTAGGGGGATGTCTAGGATTGCGCAGATGGTGCTCATGGTTAAGAGTTTGGTGCTGAGTTTTGCTTGGGGACGGAAACGTGTGAAGGCAAAGGCGGCTGCGCCTACGCCTAGGGCAAAGAGGAGGTTTATGATGGGCCACAGCGGGGAGAGGGGGCTTGATGCGGTGATGAGTCCGATTAGGGCTTGGATCTCGGTTGTTATGATAGCTCCTATAAATCCAAACAGGACGGCTGAAACAAGAATCCAGGTGTAGGTGTTTATGTATCCTAGTGTGTTGAAATTGCCTCCTGTGAAGAGTGTGTCGGCTCTTTCGGCAAAGATGGCTATTACGCCTGCAACGACGCCTATCATTAGGGCGGCCATGGCTTTTTTGAGGTTTTGGGATTTGAGGTCAATAGACACATAGGTCACTCTCAGATTTGAGTAATAACTCAAAAATGAGTATTATCATATAAAGGTTTTTTACCAAAAATGAGTAGCAAATAGCCGGTTATAGGACCAGCTTTTTTAGCCGCAACATCAACGCTTCACGCTCATCAGGTTGGCGCACCCACAAATCCCGACTCTCTCTAAACTCTTCGCCTGAGAGAACCCCCTGCTTTTGCAGCTCACCTAAAAGCTTCATAAACCCCTGCAAATCCAGTTGCTCCTCAGTCACCACCATACCGCTCCCCCTACTACGCTCAGAGCTCGTTTGGGGTTCGCTATCTGGCGGCGGAAACTCGGCATAAAGAAAACGCGCAAAATATAGCGTATCCCAACCCTTGGTAGGCAAAAAGTTGTTTTTTAGGTTCAACAACTCGGAGGTGTAGTGCTCATATTCTTGGCCCAGTGAGAGATACTTGGGTTTCAAAGTAGCCGTACCTACCGTTCGGTTAACAAAATGACGCAGATGCTGATTGCCAAACACCGGCAACACAGTACCCTTTTCATAGTTAAAGCAGTAAATGATTTTTTTAGCAACCACCTTATCCTGCCCAAACCCGCCGATTCGCTCCCAAGGTGCATCGATCTTTTGTGCCAAAGATTTACGATCATCTACTGATATGCGAAGCAGATTTTTGAGATCTTTTATTTGCAAACGAGCATTACGGTAAGCATTAGAACTGTTTTGAGTTGAAGTACCCGACAGATTGAGGTTTTTTTCAAGAAACCCAAAGAACTCACCGACTTGGTCGGGATTAACTTTGAAGAGACGATCCGGATCAAGCCACTCTATAGAAGCCAAGTTCTCAGCGAAGGGAAATTTTTGACGAAAACCCTTGAGAGCCCCCAATACAAGATTGACCTCACATTTTATTGCAGTAGCTTTATCGAAAGCTTCAATTTTTTGTTGCAGTAAGCTACTCTTAGACATGGACACCGAAGCACTAAATGTGAACTGAGCTAATAAGATTTACAGCAACCCACCGATCGGCTTACCTTCGCAGGTCACAATTACAAACAACCACCGTTAAACAGCCAAAATATTTATTGTAAAATCGCACGGTAACCAAATTTCTCAAGGCTTACCAAGAAATCAGGATATATTAATATATTCTTAAATAAAGTAAACAGAAGCAGACACATTTCTGCCGTTACTGCGGAGTTCTTTGTTACAGATGATATATGGAATATCGCTATAGTTAACTACAGATTGGTTACATGTCGATTGAGCACTTCACTGTACAACCAGTACTGCCGGCTGTTTTGAAAATAGTTGTAGTAATTTTGGTAGTAAGCGGTATTGTTCTGTTGACAGTGAATTTGTTATTACGTAACCGGCTAAAAACGTTGCCAGTTTATGGAATGGTAGGTATAGCGGCAGGTTTACGTAGCAAATATATCAGGGCAATCATAGGGATAATGCTGATAATCTTTGGCGGTATTTTTGTGTACGTTATAGCGGGTCAACAAACGACATCAGTAGTGACTGTTGGCGATGGATACATAAATGTTGAATCGCCTTGTTTTGTTTCTTTGGGAACCCTTCTGGGTGTCAAAGGCAACAAAAATGTTACTTCTGAGGAAATTGATACGGCGTCTGTTAGGCAAATAGGTTCAGGTAACTTTAACTTACAGAAACAAAGCGGAACCAACTTTGACGACACAAATGTAGGCAGGTTCACTTTGGGAAATGGAGCAACTGCTTATGTAGCAACAACTAACACCACCAGCCTTATAATAAGGTTGAATAATGGCGAATATCTCATCTTAGGAACCGCAGACACACAAGCACTTGCAGATAGTTTCGCACAAAACGTTCACCCCCTAACCTCATAACAATATCAATAAATGCATGTCAAGAGGTCTCAGCAATAGATGCAACATCAACTATTACAGTTAGTTAGCTGGTTAAACAATTGTTATTGTGTCTGTTAATGTGGAGACACAGGTTGGTTAAGCTTGTTTGACGACTGGTTCAGGCGGTGAAACAAAAACAATCGCCAGCATTAACACAAGCTCCAAAACCAAAAGTCTTCACGCCACGGTGATTTTAAGCATGTCCTAATAAGAGGCTACAACTGCGATCTGTTTGTCGTCATAGCTTACAATTAGGAAATCCAAGGTACGATCACGAAATCAATAACTGAGTTGCTTGGGAAGGCATATTAGGTGTGAGAACTGCACCTTAGCGGGGATGTTGTGGTAAAGCAGGTTTTCATTTCAGGTCCCATACTGGGTATGGAAAACAACCAAAGCTATCGCCAAACCATAAAAGACATATGCACTCCGCTGGGACTAGAAGTTATTGATCCTTGGAATCGTGAAAAAGTTCTCTACAAAGGCACCGAGGAATGTTGGTGGAATACCTACACCACCTTTGATTTTGTAGAACGCGATCTGGCCGATGCTGATCGGTGCGATATTATGGTTGTGTATTTGCCAGTTCTCTCGGCGGGCGCTTGCATGGAGATGTTTTATGCAAAACGCAGAGGCAAACATGTTATTGTTGTAACAGAGCTACCCTGTGTCAGCCCTTGGATAGTTGTGCACACAGATAAAATCCTCAAAACTTTCAACGAGCTTGGAGAAACCCTAAAACAATTTCTCTAACCTGACTTTACTTAACAGCCAGCGTAAGGCCTATATCATCCAATCTAAAAAATGGTGACGGGATAAGCCGTGGATGCCATAACCATCGTCTTGATTGCTGTGGGTTTAGCTATGGATGCTTTTGCAGTCTCGATTGCAAACGGCATGAGCACCCCGAACAGTAAACGACGTAAAGCAACCCTTTTAACGGCGGTATTTTTTGGTGGTTTTCAAATGCTTATGCCCATAATTGGCTGGCTCATTGGACTTAGTTTCCAAGACATTATTATGACGGTGGATCACTGGATAGCCTTTGGTTTACTTGCATTCATTGGTGCCAAGATGGTTTATGATGGGACAAAAAAAGAAACCGAACAAAAAACCGCAAACCTCAAACTCTACACATTGCTTGTTTTAGCGGTTGCTACAAGCATCGATGCTCTGATGGTGGGGTTGAGTTTTGCGTTTCTCCAAACAGAGATTTTGATGCCTATTTTAGTAATTGGTATAGTTACGTTTGGGTTGTCGTTTGTTGGCGTCTACTTTGGCTGTAGTCTGGGCAGGTTCTTTGGTAACAAAATAAAAATCGTGGGGGGTATAGTGTTAATTCTCATCGGTTTGCGGATCTTGCTTGAGCACCTTTTTGGTTGAACGCTTAGAGGGTTGTTTGAACTCTTCGCGGATCTGCATCTGGCGTCGTTTGCGATTGTAACCCAGTGAGAAATCATGGGTGGCGTCACGGATTTTTCGGAGCAGAAGCATCATGGTACTGTTTTTATCAAACACTCTGGGGACAGGATCGTTGGGGAGATAGATTTCTTCACGTTCTTTAGCCAACCCAAACATGGGAGTTTGAAGTCCCAGGGTTTGAAGGGCCGCTTTGGCGGCGCTAACCTGTCCGGGTCCACCGTCAATAACAATCAGATCGGGCAGGGGATTGTTTTCTTCAATTTGACGCTTATAGCGGCGCAACACCACCTCATGTATACTGGCAAAGTCATCTTGTCCAGTAACAGTTTTAATTTTAAATTTACGATAGTTCTTTTTGTCGGGTTTGGCGTCTTTGAAGGCCACCATACCCGAGACAACATGCTCAGTACCCAAGTTGGATATGTCAAAACACTCAATCACCCTCGGCAAAACAGGCAAATGGAGGTTGTTTTGTAAATCTACCAAAGCAGAGTCAAACTCGAGGCCAGACTCAAGGTTTTTTTCGGCCAATTTTATCAGAGCCAACTTGTCTGCTTTGTGAGGAATCGTCAAAGATACAGGTGCCAAGCGTTTTTTTGCGAGAAACTCTTCAAGAGCAACCTTTTCGTCGGGTTCTATCCAAACGGGTTTGTTGAGTAGAATCTCGCGAGGAATCTGATTAGCCGTGTAGAAGGCTTTTAAAAATTCCTGCTCGATTTGGGGCTGCAAATCCACACTAAACTCTTTTTTACCCAAAAGTACCCCTTTGCGCACCCCCATTTGTAGCGCCATCATCTTTTCTCCAACACGCCTAAACACCATCACATCCTGATCAAAACGCCGCTCATTATCTACAATTTGACGCTCAGTGAGCAGACGTATGGAGGCGATTTGTTTACGTAACTCAAGTGCCTCCTCAAAATGTTGAGTTTGGGAGGCTTCTTGCATCTGAGTGTTGAGTTGTTCGATGGTTTGTTGATAGTTGCCGTTTAGAAAGGCACGGGCATCTTTGACTTGTTTGTCGTATTGTTCGGGGATTATGTTGCCGGTACAGGGGGCGGTGCACATATTGATGTGATAGTTTAGACAGGCACGTTTGTGCATATTTTTGCAGGTGCGTAACTTGAACACCCGAACAACGGTGCGTTGGAGGTCTTGGCGGGTAAATCCATCGGTGTAGGGTCCAAAGGATTCGAGTTTGCGGTGGACTTTGCGGCTGGTTAAAACCCTTGGGTAGGTTTCTCGGGTTAGTGAGATGTAGGCGTAGCTTTTGGCGTCTTTGAGATCAATGTTGTATTTTGGTGTGTGTTGTTTGATGAGCTTATTTTCTAGTAGCAGGGCTTCTACTTCGGTGTTGACAACAATCCAGTCGATGCTTCGGATATGCAAAAGCAGCTGACGTGTTTTGGGTGGTTGATCGATGCTTGAGAAGTAACTTTTTACTCGGCTACGAAGATTTTTGGCCTTACCCACATAGAGAATAGTCTCTTGTTCGTCACGATAGAGATACACGCCAGGATCAGTGGGTATATCGGAGCTTTTGAAATCCGAGGGACTGGATAGTTTAATCATGTTTTGCCGCTGTAATTTGACTAATCAAGGCATGCATTAAGCATTTCCATCACCCCATCTATGAGAATTGCCGATTTATGCTGGTGATAACCTTTCGATTCAATATTTGAGACGGGCAGATTTAGAATATTGTGGAACGTAAATGTTGATGCGGTTATTGGGCGTAAACTAGACAGGTTTTGGAATAAAGTCTCTAAAAGTGAATAGACAAAGATTGTTGGTTATTGTTGGTTATTGGGTGTTTGTTGTTGTGATAGTAGTTTTTTTAAGAATATACCTGTGTATGATGTTGGGTTTTGGGCTACTTCTTCGGGTGTCCCTTGGGCTAAGAGTTGTCCGCCTGCGGCGCCGCCTTCGGGGCCTAGGTCGATGAGTTGGTCGCAGCTTTTTATGACGTCGAGGTTGTGTTCGATGATGTAGACTGTGTTGCCGTTGTCGACGAGGCGGTTGAGGACGCGGATAAGGCGTTTGGTGTCGTCGAAGTGTAGACCGGTTGTGGGTTCGTCGAGCATATAGATGACGTGACCTGTTTTGTGTTTGCTGAGTTCTCGGGTGATTTTTATGCGTTGGCTCTCTCCGCCGCTTAGTTGGGTGCTGCTTTGGCCTAGTTTGATGTAGCCTAAGCCGACATCAAGGAGGGTTTGGAGTTTGCGGTGAACTTGTGGGGTGTTTTCGAAGAATTTTGCGGCTTCCTCAACGGTCATGTCTAGGACTTCGGCGATGTTTTTGCCTTTGTATTGTACGGCGAGTGTTTCTTTGTTGTAGCGTTTACCTTTGCATTCGCTACACTGTACATAGACATCAGGTAGGAAGTTCATCTCGATGCGCAAAACGCCGTCGCCTTGGCAGGTTTCGCATCTGCCGCCCTTAACGTTGAAGCTAAAGCGGCCTTCTACGTAACCGCGTGCTTTGGCTTCTTTGGTAGCGGCAAATATGCGTCGGATTTCATCGAAGAGTTTGGTGTAGGTGGCGGGGTTGCTTCGGGGGGTTCGGCCGATGGGGTCTTGGTCGATGACGATAACGTTGCGTATGGCTTTGGGGACGTGGAGGCTTTGGTGGCGTCCGATTTTGTCGACTTGCTCGCCGAAGAGTTGTTTGAGTGCTGGGATGACGGTTAGGTTCATAAGGGTGCTTTTGCCTGAGCCAGAGACACCGGTGACTCCGCAGAGGACACCTATGGGCAGGTTTACGGTGAGTTGTTTGAGGTTGTTCTCAGATGCGTTTTTTATGGTGAGGCAATCGGTGGGTTGGCGGCGTTGTTGGGGAACTTCGATTTGTAGTTCGCCTGAGAGGTATTTGCCGGTTAGGCTGCGGGGGTTTTGCATGACAGCTGTTGGGGGGCCTTCGGCGACGATGTGGCCTCCGTGTACGCCTGCGCCGGGGCCCATGTCTACGATGTAGTCGGCATGGCGCATGGTGTCTTCGTCGTGTTCTACTACGATCAGGGTGTTACCCAGATCGCGGAGTCGGGCTAGGGTGGTTATGAGTTTGGCGTTGTCTCGTTGATGTAGCCCAATGCTGGGCTCATCTAGGATGTAGAGAACGCCCATGAGGTTGCTGCCGATTTGGGTGGCGAGGCGGATGCGTTGGGCTTCGCCGCCGGATAGGGTTTTTGCGGCGCGTGAGAGGGTGAGATAGCCTAGGCCGACGTTTTTGAGAAAGCCTAAGCGTTCATTGATTTCTTTTAGGACTTATTTGGCTATGGAGAGGTCTTTTTGGTTTAGTTTAGGGGGTAGGTTTTGGAAGAAATCCACCGAGTCTTCAATGGAGAGATCCGTGACATCGATTATGCTCTTGTCTTGGATCTGAACGGCTAATACGACGGGTTGGAGTTTTTTGCCGTGACATGCGTTGCAGGGACGGCTGGTCATGAATTTTTCGATGTCGGATTTGCGCCATTCGCTTTCGGTTTGGCGGTAGAGGCGCATGGTTTGGGGGATGATACCTTCCCAGCCGTCTTTCATGGACATGTGGGCGCCGTTGGACCAGTTGGCGTTAATGGGTTCGCTGTCGCCGTAGAGCAGGATTTGGAGTTGTTGTTCGGTGAAGTCTTTTATTGGGGTAAATATGTCAAAGCCGTATTTTTTGCCCACTGCGGTTAGTTGTTGGGCTCGCCAGCTAAGATCCATGGTGCTTTTGTAGACCGCTAGGCGCCGTTTATGATGGAGAGGTTTTTATCGGGGAGCACTTTGTCTGCTGTGACCTCGGTGATTTCACCTAATCCGTGGCAGACTGAGCAGGCACCAAAGGGTGAGTTAAAGCTAAACATGCGGGGCTCAAGGCTTTCAAACACGATTTCGGGGTGGTTGGGACAGGCACCAAAGGTGCTATACATGATTTCTCCCTCGAAACGTTCGAGTTCTTTTTTCTTGCCGGCATCGGTGTTTGTGGCATCTATGATTATCATGGTGCCTTTGCCGGTTTTAAGTGCGCCCTCAACTGCTTCAGCGATTCGGCTACGTTCGTCGTCTTGGATGGTGACAGTATCTATCACGGCCTCGATCCAGTGCTTCTCATAGCGCACCAGTTTGATTTCTTCTTTTATGTGGTCGGTTTCGTAGATTTTTTGGTCTACGCGGATTTTGGTGTAGCCTTCTTTTTTGAGGTCATCAAAGATTGATTCGTGGGTGCCTTTCATGCCGCGTATGATGGGGGCTAGAAACACAAGGGTTTTGTCTTTTTCGGCCATGATTAGGCTTGTGATGTTTTCGGGGCTTTGCGGGTGAATTGAGCTACCGCATTTTGGGCAGTGATGGGTGCCTATGCGGGCAAACAGCAATCGGAGATAATCATAGATTTCGGTGACGGTCCCCACGGTACTACGGGGGTTTTTGCTGGTGCTTTTCTGCTCGATACTTATCGCAGGAGATAACCCCTCGATGCTATCCACATCAGGTTTATCCATCAGCCCCAGAAATTGGCGTGCATATGCTGAGAGGCTCTCGACATAGCGTCGTTGGCCCTCAGCATAGATGGTATCAAAGGCCAAGGTGGACTCGCCTGAACCGGAAAGTCCAGTTATGACTATGAGTTTGTTGCGGGGCAACTCTAAATCTATGTTTTTGAGATTGTGCTCTCGTGCACCTTTAACTGAAATATTATCACGCATTGCCTTTCGCCTAATGTAGAGTTTATCTTGTTTTAGCTCGCAACATTAGAACCTTATTGCACTAAACAGCTAAATTTCTGGGTTAGACACAGCTTTTTCTATTTTGTAGGCAAGGGCTTTTTGTAATTCGGCAATGGCGTCGCGGAGTTCGATGGCTTTTTCGAATTCTAATTTTTCGGCGGCTTCACGCATTTTAGCATCTAATTCAGCGATTTGGCGTTGGATATCGGATTTGGCGAGATGCTTGGTGCCTTTTATGGTGCTTTCTTTTAGGGTGACGGCTTTGATGATGGTTTGGGGTGTGATACCGTATTGTTGGTTGTAGCGTTTTTGGAAGTTACGGCGGTAGTAGGTGAGTTCCATGGCGCGTTTGATGCTCTGGGTTTGGGTATCGGCATAGAGAATGACTTTGCCATTGACGTTTCGGGCGGCGCGGCCTATGGTCTGTATGAGACTGCGCTCGTCGCGCAGAAAGCCTTCTTTGTCAGCATCAAGGATAAATATGGTCGCGACCTCGGGGATGTCTAATCCTTCGCGGAGCAGATTTATGCCAACCAGTATGTCAAACTCGCCGATGCGGAGTTGACGCACCAGCTCAATACGATCAAGGCTCTCAATTTCGCTGTGCATATATCGTACGCGAAAACCTTCTTTGACAAGATAATCAGTCAGATCTTCTGCCATTCGTTTGGTCAGTGTGGTTATTAGGACGCGGTCGCCTCGTTCGATGGTTTGTTTTGCTTGGGCCATCAGATGCTGCATTTGACCCTCGATGGGATGCATTTCTATCTCGGGGTCTAGAAGTCCGGTGGGTCGAGTGATTAACTCAACTGGCGATCCGCTTTTTTCTAGTTCATATTCGGCAGGCGTTGCTGACACAAAAAGAACACGCCCCATTTTGTGTTCAAACTCACTGAATTGCAGGGGACGATTATCTAGTGCGCTTGGGAGGCGGAAGCCAAAGTCAACGAGATTTTTTTTGCGGCTATAATCCCCGTTGTACATACCGCGTGCTTGGGGGATGGTTTGGTGACTCTCATCAATAATGAGCAGGTAATCTTTGGGGAAGTAGTCGATTAGTGTGAATGGGGGTGCACCGGGGTTACGGCCATCGAAGTGGCGGCTATAGTTTTCCATACCCGAGCAGAAGCCGATTTCACGAATCATCTCTAGGTCATAGTTTGTTCGTTGTTTTAGCCGTTGGGCTTCAAGAGGCGGCAGGCCTTTTAGCTGTGCTTCGAGTTCTTGTTCGATGTGCTCGATGGCTTGGGCGTGTTTTTCTTCGGGAACCACGTATTGTCTTGCGGGGTAGAGGGTAAGTTGGTCAAGGGTGTTTTTCACATCACCCGTTATGGCATGCACTTCTTTTATTTTCGAGATGGTGTTTGCGCTTATTTCGACGCGTATGATATCGTTTTCATAGGAGGGTACGATATCAACGGTGTCGCCTCGAACACGGAATTTGCCGGGTTCAAGCGCCTGATCGTTGCGTTCATACTGCATATCTACCAAGGAGTGGATAAGCTTAATTCGACTCAGAGGCAAGCCCGTTTTTAGCTCAATAGCCATAGTGCGAAAGTCATCAGGGTTACCCAAGCTGTAGATGCAGCTAATCGAGGCCACAATTATGGTGTCGTTTCTGCTAACAATACTTGAGACAGCATGCATACGCATTTTTTCGATTTCATCGTTAACAGTGCTGTCCTTCTCAATGTACATATCCTGGGCCGGCAGATACGACTCAGGCTGATAGTAATCATAGAAGGATATGAAAAATTCTACCCGATTATGAGGAAAGAGCTCTTTAAGTTCACCATAGAGTTGAGCGGCTAAAATTTTGTTGTGTGCCAGGATTAATGTGGGTTTCTGTAACCTGTTGATGACATTTGCCATAACAAAAGTTTTACCACTACCCGTTATACCCAGAAGCGTCTGTTTATCTTTGGTTTTAAAACTCGCCTCTAACTGGTCAATAGCGGTCTGCTGGCCTGGAGAAATCTTGTACGGTGAAACAAGCTCAAACTGCAATTTCTCTTCCCTGTAAACGACAATGACCCCACCGTTTGAATTAATAAGTTTTGTCTATAAACTAGGCAATTTCAAGCGCAGACAAATATACAAAATTAACAAACCAACACACGCAATATCTGCAGAATAAGCTAAAAAATTAAAGACGCCCGTTACCAAATCAGTAATACCGCTAACCAACAACACAATAGCTATAGAAAGACCGCGAGATAATTTTTGCCACATATATAACAGGAATAGTTGTGTTTAGGATAGAAAATAAATTGTGCTCTAAAAAGTGAGCGTTTAGGAAACGGTGAGTTTGCCGAATTTACCGACGTTTAGCTGGGTTTCGCCTTTGAAGCTGGTTACGTAGCCATTTTCAATCTTTATGTTGTCGCCCACGTTTACCTGCTCGATTTGCTCGTTCCACAGCGTCAATTTTATGCTACCGGTTTCGTCTGCAAGAACGGCGTCAACTATCCGATAAGATTCATCTTTAAATCGGGATTTGACTTCTCGCGGGTCGCCTTTTTCGACGATTTTGCCTTCTACGTCAACCCGTTTCATTCCATCGACTAAGTCTTTTATATCAACCAATTTACTTCACTTCTAGCTGTTCGCTTAACGCTTTTTCTTCTTTGTATGATATAAATCTTGCCCAATAATTAACGGATACAAAAAGAAGAGAAGAAAGGTATAGCGTTTAGACAACGCCTAGGATAAACCATAGAACCAAGAGCGTTATGCCTACGCTAATAGCAGAAATGATTAGGCATTTTATGGTGGATAAGTCCTGGTTTAGCCCTTTAGAGTCATTTACTACTATGGGGGTTTGCGATGGTTCAGTTGGTTGGATGATTACGGGTTGTGCTTTGATTGCTTTTATAACAAAAGCGCCCAGTGCTATCAGCCAAACATAGGATGCAACGAACATAACGGTGATAATACCGCGAAAGACACCCAGTGATGCATCTATGGCGGCAAGGCTTGCCTGTGACTGTGGAAGAAGCGCGGAAACGGCATTTGCTGGATAGTACAGTGCGCCAAGAGGATCAAAGAGAGTGCCAAATGATACATCGAAGGGATAGTAGACTGTGGGCATAGTTGCAGTTGCAATTACACCTATGGCCGCCCGTATTACCATAACCATCATAGCAATCCCTAGTCCAATAAAGAGCGGTTTCCAAAGAACTGTACTTTTTAGGGCTCTGCAGAATAGATAGATAATCCCGCTTAGAACTATCCAAGTGAAGAGAAACTGGAGAGAATACACCTGGAGGAACTGTACAAGTAAACCAACACTGTTGTACTCCAGCGGTGTTAGGTATAGGCCGCGGAAGAATAAGGCGCCTATGCGAACGGTTATGTTTTGGCTATCGGGATAGTCTAATTGCAAAGACAAAGAGGTTATGTTGCCCCACAGGGGATTGCCGGTTTCGCTCCAGCCTTTTGCGTTGGGTCCTACGGGGATAGTTAAATTACCCCATTGATTAACAGCTGAAGCACCAGCTAAATCGCTGGTCAGATCGTAAGTATAGTAATTGCTATCGGAAAGTGAGTAGAGAGTTAAGGTTGCGTTTTTGGGAACAGTTATGGGTTGAACTAGCTTTATGTTTAAGGTGAGATTTTGGAAACCATTTTCACTACAATCTACATTATCTGTGTCAACCAGTGCTGCTGAGAGGGTATTGGTATTTGCAGCATCCATCTGAAGACTAAAGTTTCCAAAAAGAGGATAATAAGCCAAAGGATCAGTTGGAGGACGCAACAGATTAGCTATGAAAACAGTATTGTTGTAGTAATCAGCAAAGTTGTTGGTTAAATTCACATTTGGAGCCGTTGCCCAGCTGGTGGCGTTTGTAAATGTTTGGATTAAACCACTAACAGGCTGGGTCTGTTCCAACTCGATTTTGCTGAATTGACCAAAAGCATAACCAACTTGCAGACCTATAAAGAGAAGAAATATTATAATTGCACCAAGATACTTGGGATTTGCGACAACACGCTTGAATACTTTACGTGGTGCATAAAGGACTTCTACGATATCATTGAGAATCAAGCTTTCGTTTCCTCACTATCTGAAAACAACAGGGCATTATTAAGTGTTATTCACATCACACTAAACCAACGCAACAACTACAAACCAAATAGAACACAAACAAACCCGGAATTATAACACAAAAATACCAGAGAAATATGAGAAACCGCCTATTGCAAACACGCCCTTGACACCACGAGGCGGCTATTGTTAGCTGTTAGATTTTTTGAGGCTTGCCTCGAGTTCTTTTCTTGTCATAGAACCTAGTTTTATGGGTGCATCAGATAGCCAGGGGATGTATTCCCATTTCCAGAGGCGGTTGTTTGTGTCATGTTCGGCCATTGCATGATTGGATGTGTTAACAAATACTACAGGATGATTTTGGTTCATAAAGTAGTATTTTATGGGATGTTTGGGTGGAGGCGGAGGAGCTTTGTCTCCGTGGATGGAGTCAGCGTTAATTTCGTTGTTACCGCTATAGATACCCTCGAAAACGAAGGTATTATTTTGGGGGTTTTTAGCTATGTTGATTTTGAAGGTTTCTAGATCCATTGTTCTGCCGTATATGAGGCGGCGGATACACTCATAGATTGAATTTAAGATACCGTGCTGGCGGAGGCGTTCATTTTCAAAGAGAACAGAGACTTCTATGGTGTAGGAACCATCAGGGTTTTGGGGTTCTTTGGCACAGTGGACTTCGCGTACAAAGTTCTTTAGGGCATCAATACTTGGTTGATATATAATTGGAATCAGCTCTACCGATTGTGGTTCAACTTGAGCCTTTATGATATTGTCTGGGTTTATGGAAGGATGCACTAACTCATGGACTATTTCGTGGTATAGTTGGTAGATTGTAGAGTTTGTGATGTCTTTGTCTTTTTGGGCCCACTCCCAGATCCAATGTTTATCGTCGAGTTGTAAAACCCAGCGTTCTTTTGGGCCGGTTCTTTTTTCGGGGATGTTATTTCGAGCGGTATAGGTTTCTGTTTGGGGTTCGTGGGGTACCTTGTAGATCTCAAATCCCAGCATGTAGCGGAGCACTACATCTTTTTGCATGTAGTGGCTGTATTTGGTTTGGTTGCTTCGAACCACAATTAAGCATTGGTCTTTTAGGGTTCTTGCAATGCTTATGGTGCAGTTGTCTGAATCCCAAAGTTCTTCGTTTCCGGTCCATGAAAACTTACCGAATAACCCAATTTTCCACCGCTGCTCTTTAACGGTAAACCAGACAGCCTCCAAATCATGAACCCCAATCGTTAAACGGCTATCTCTATTGTTGAGGGTTAATAAAAACCCTTGCTGTAAAAACGGCTAAAGAAATAGTTTACATAAATAATTTGAAGTGGACTCGGTAGCGGAAAAAGCACTCACAGACCTCCAGCTTAAATTTCCCCGCCTTTAGCCTCAGCGTACCTCGATATCCTCATTGTCCAAACTCTATAGGAAAGAGACCGACTTATTTGGGTTTAGTTTTCAAACTGCTTTTGAATCAGTTTTTCTCGTCAAACTTGCTTGTGTTACATAATGTTCATATCGTATCGGTTCTAATTTTTGGGTTATGAGGGCAAGGCATGAGCCGGGTTTGGATAATCTGCAAAAAGATCTTTAGTTTAACTCTGATTTTTAACGCACTCTTGACTATAGCCTGTGCAGTGAGTATTCTCTCAAGTGTCTACTGGATTTATCCGGGTTGGAAACCTTTTAGTCCCTACCTTGTTGATGGCTATGTGTTTTGGGTCGTTATCGTTGCAGCAGTTCTAAATGTTTTTCCAAGTGCACTCTTGGGACGAAAATTGCACACGGGCAGGTTTCTTTTCCATCACTATGTATATGGTTTTCTTGTTTTAGCAGTTGGCACCATTTATGTCACTTTTTTTACGCCTGTATCGGTAGCAACTATTTTTTTGGTCAACAACACCGTTGCCTCGGTGAATGCGGGTCGGTTTCTGTTGCTGGGCGGATTAACATTGCTCCTTGATGATTTGCCCGATGTCTCCAAACACATAGAGACAGCCCTTAATCATATGAAAGCAGGAGCGTTTCGTATTAGAAAATTAATCATTGCCGCCCAACTCGGAACAGGAGTTATCTCGTTGTATTTGTTTGTTGCAGTATGTGTTGCCATGATTCAGGTGCCAGAATGGGTAACATTAGCCAACTTTATCCTAATCCTTACTACTTTTATCACATCAGTATGCTCATTTATCTTTGTAAAGAGAAAAGTTTGGGATAGTATTATGATCAAACAAGAAAATACGCATTAGAGCGTCTTGGATCTGGGGTAAAAGGGGTTTATGGGGGGATGACGCCCATGCGGCTACATTCTTCTTTTAGGCTGTCGCGGAGTTGTTTGAGGCTTAGCCGTTTATGTGCGTATTCGTCGCCATCGATTTTGTCTGTGCGTAAATCGGTGTCAAGTTGAGCTATCTGTGAGTTAATTTCTATGATGCGTGCTTTAATCTGATCTACATACGAAGCGGCGGCTTTTTCTTGTCCAATAACCTCTGAGGGGGCTAGGCAGTTTTTATGACGCCGTCTTCGATACGCAGAATTCTACTAGAAACGCGGGCAACGCTTGGGTCATGGGTAACCATGATGATGGTTTTTCCTAGTTCTTGGTTGATCTTGACCAGATGCTCTGCGATGATTCGTGCATTAGCGGTGTCTAATTCACCGGTAGGTTCGTCTGCTAAAAGAATTGGGGCATCGTTTGCTAGTGCGGAGGCTATGGCGATTCTTTGTTGTTCACCACCACTGAGGTCCTCTGGCTTATGGTCAGCTCGGGCGTCTAAACCAACAATATTTAGGAGTTCCTGTACACGTTTTTTGCGTTTATCGCGTTTGACACCTGAGGCTACCATGGAGAATTCAATGTTTTCCTGTGCGGTAAGCGTGGGGATTAGGTTGAGGTTTTGGAAGATGTGCCCGACCATTTTTCTGCGGAAATCAACCAGTTGTCGTACAGAGAGGTTTGTAACGACTTTGTCTCCTACGGTAACTGTGCCAGCAGTGGCCTTGTCAAGTCCTCCGATTATATTTAGCAGGGTCGATTTGCCGCTACCGCTAGGACCAATGATGGAAATGAGTTCACCGGAGGATATTTCAAGGTTTAAACCTCTTAACGCCTGGACTTCGATGTGTCCAGTGTGGTGAATTTTAACCAAATCTTTTACTTTTATGTTTAATCCGCTCATCTTGTTCTAACCATCTTTTCTAGTTTAGTAACATACTGACTAGTCATAACTAAAATTGCACCTATTGTGGACGCATATATGAGAGCAGCGTAGGTTCCTATGACAACAAAAGCGTTAGATGGGAAAACTAGGCGCTGAGTTACTAGATTGTAGGAGTTGATGTATACGTTGCTCGCAGTTATATTGCCATATATGACAATTACGCCAACCACTATTCCCAAGATTACTGCAAAGGTAATGATTGCCAAACTCTCAGAGAGAAACATCCATACAAGTTGTCTAAAAGATAAGCCGCGTACACTCATCAAAGTAGCTTCGCGACTACGTTCTTTTAAGCTAACTATAGCTATCAAGGCGGTACCAACTGAAGCTGAGAGAACAGCAAAGATAAGACCAAAATTCTGCAACTCTAGAATTTGGAGATCGTTGTAAGTGTTAAGATTATCCATTTCAACTGAACGCCGCCACTGCTCATCAAAGGATTGAACGCCATATACATCTAAGTATAGAGCGCGAATTTGATTTGCGACATCGGTGCCATTGACACCTGGTTCTATGCTGATTAAGATTTTGGAAGACCAATATTCTAAGACATAGATATCACTGCCCTCAGTCATGTTAAACAGATCTCGAGGTACATAAGAACAAAATGGCGAATAGAGAGTTTGAACCCCGTTGATGTAAGAGTAGGAATTGCTGTTGTCTTGAGGTTCAGGGCCAAAGAATCCCACAACCCGTAGTTGTCGTGCACAGGAAGAGAAATCCACAGCTATCTCATCGTAGAGCTTGAGATCAAGCTGTTTGGCAACAGTCCGATCTAAAATGATAGTATTGTTGTTTGATTTTAACTCAGCAAGCATCTGATTCATGCTTGGGCCACCGCTAAACCAACCATCTTCATAGTAAGCACACTCAGCCCACGCATCTGGTTCTATGGTTCGCACACTCATATAACTAGTCCTATCTCCCACTGAAAAGGCAGTAAGAGAGCGCTCTATGGTTGCATTGCGTATACCAGATACGTTCTGGGTTATATTACTAAGAATTTCTTGACTCCTAGTCACATTAGCCACCGACACGCTTATGTCAGCGCCAACATTGTTGTGGACATTACGCTCAATATAGTCCTCTTGACTGGCTATTTGTCCGGTAACTTGGACACTAAGACCAATAATTAGAGCGATCAAAAAGGCTATGGCTGCCAAGCGTGCGGGATTTCGCCTAACGTTCTTTGCGGCCAAAGCACCCAAGTCACCCATAGCTGAGGAAATCTTTGTTGTTACCGCTTGGAATTTAGTTGAATCAAGAATGACAAGTTTTGTGAAGCCCCAGAAGAACAGCAAAGGACCGATGTAGGTCATAGCCTGATCAAATATAACCACTGGAACTGAGAGCACAGAAACAAACATGTTCCCCTGGAAGCTCATTTGATTAAACAGATACTGAACGTTCACACCTAATAGAAATATGACAATCTTGTAGCTACCCAATATTAGAGCAACTAGTGGAAATATTTTTCGTGAGGGTTTGCTTGGAGGCATATAATTACGAAGAGCATCAACTGCAGCTATCTTTGAGGCTTTACGAGCCGATAAAAATACTGCCGCAACAGCCAAAACAACGGCAAAAATAATGGTAGTTACTGCGACTATAGGATTTAACAGAGTTGAACTGAAAATATGAGCCACATTAACTGTACCGAGATAATATTGGTTTAAGAGTAAACCGCCAAAGGTACCCAATAAACCGCCGATTAGACCAATCACTAATGCTTCTGTTAAAAACATCCGTTGAATTTGTCCGCTTGAGAGACCTTTTGTTGAGAGTAAACCAATCTCCCGTCTGCGAATGTTAAAGGACACATCAGAAACGGTATAGCCCAAATACCAAGCAACAAAGAAGATGGGTATAGAAACCATAATAAAACCATTGAGCATATTTTGAGAATCATAGTTATATGACCATAGAGCACTGCGGAGCATATTGTCGACCCAGCCCCAAGAGAGATAGTTACCAAGAACACGATTTTGGATGTTAGTAGCTACTCGGTCAACGTTATTTATTGATTCTTGGATATTGAAAGGACTGATGAGATCTTCTCGGTCCACATCGATGATAAATCCTATTTGAGTAGTGCCACAACCATCCAATGTGGAAGTCCACATCTTTGTAAGTGTGCTCTCCCAGCCAATAATCAATAAATCACTCCGATAACCGCTAAAGTCAATAGAATTACCCCGGAGGTTATCTGTACAGTATGCATAACCGTCATCGGTTAATTCTGCAAATCCAGCCACTGTCAAGTTAACGGCGAAAGTTGAGGCGTTGTCGTATTTTGGCTGGTAGAAAGTCATCTGAGTGGTAATGACATCACCAATGGCGGTTCGATTTGCAAGCTGTGTGCCAGTTATGATGTAGGTATAATTTTCAGGTATACCGTCACTGGGTTTGTTTAGCCATTCATCATAAATTCGAGAGTTATTGGGAAAACTTATCATCGGCACAGAAAGAAGACAATTGGTATAGTTATCAGCTGGGAACCCTAAATCTTGCCAAGACCGAGACACTATCTCAACATCTGTGACACCTTGACATTAAGTATATCTTGCACTACTAAGGGCACGTTTGTGTAGTTGAACTGGTTCTGGAACGTCATATCAGCTTTGAGGGAGCCAAGATGCTTGTTAAACGACTGATCAGATGCTATATCTGATTTTACCCATATGCCAGCGAAAAATGTTGCTGCCAAGGTTATACCGATTAACAGAGCGGTGAAAAGTTTCCAGTTGCGAAACACATGCCTAATGGGATACATTAGCGACATTGCAATTCTCTTTCTACCTTACTCTGTGTAGTGATATTAAGTTTACGCACAGATCGTATAGAGCTATCAAACAGCACTCAACAAAGTAGCCATCCGAAATTTAGACTCAAAAATCCGATTCCCAAAAAAAGATGACACGAACGCAACAAAAAGAAATACACACCACAGATAAACTGCATCAACTACATTTTTCATATTCTTAACTGTGCCAATACAACAATACATCAGATTTCAAGGGGTTGTGTTTGTTTAAGTGAGTGAAAAGTGACTGCCAGAAGTATAAAGGCCACATATACCATAAGGGAACCGGAAAACATCACTGTTGTTACCGCAAGTGACCCATTGAACGATGTGTTTAGAACAATTAGCAAAATTTGATTCACTACAATGACCACAGCTGTACATACCAATGGAACTATTGAACCAATAAACAACATTATGCCTGCGGAGCGAAAGAGGCGCTTGCCAGAGCAGGCCGCCAATGTGTTAAGTGTACGTCGATAGAACAAAGCCATCAACAAGATAAAGCTGAATGCTACAACGCCATTAAAACCTATCAGCGGAGTGATTTGTCGGGTTATTATGGTTCCTGAGTCAGTGGTTGATATAACAACTGAGGGGAAATATAAGCTAAGAAGAAAACTAATCAGAGTGACAGTTAGCACATAGAGACCAACTATACCAAAAATCGTGCCTACGGCGGCGTTACGGTAAATACTACGGTCTTTGTATTGTTCGACGAAAACTCTCATGCCCCAGAGAACAAGAACAAGCCCAAAGATGTTTAATATTGGAATTAACAACAGAACCGAGCCTATTTTAGCTAAAAGATTATTTGAGGTACTAACGCCACTCATAAATGCCCATCATCAAGTAAGCCATATCTTTCATCAGGATAAACTTTTATGATACCCAGTGCAGAATTCCACCGAAACTCGGGCAGAAAGTATTAAATCAATGCGACACCTCAACTTAGCCATGAGTGCTTTTCTGGGATACTTAAATGAGAAGAACATGAGTCTTTTCACTGATTATTATGAGCTCACCATGTGTGCAGCTTATTATGATAATCAAAATTTTGAGCCGGCAACCTTTGATCTTTTTATTCGACGTCTCCCTCAAAATAGAAATTATTTTCTCTTTGCAGGCCTAGAAGAAGTACTAAATTATCTGCAAAACATCAAATTTACTGATGAACAGCTGGGTTACTTAGAAAAGCAGGGGTTTAAAGCAGACTTTTTAGAGCATATGAGGAATTTTAGGTTTACAGGTGAGGTTTGGGCGGTTCCTGAGGGGACGGTTGCTTTTCCCAATGAGCCGCTTTTGCGTATAACTGCACCTATTATTGAGGCTCAGCTTGTTGAGACTTTTTTGTTGAATTCGATTAATCTGCAGACAATGATTGCCACCAAGGCTAGTCGGGTCGTGGAAGCGGCTCAGGGCAGATCTGTTATTGAATTTGGTCTGCGAAGAGAGCCCGGTGTCGATGCGGGTATGAAAGTAGCCCGCTCCAGCTACATCGCGGGTTGTCGGGGAACCAGCAATGTCTTGGCAGGTATGGTTTATGGTATTCCTGTGTTTGGTACCATGGCACATAGTTTTATCATGTCTTATCCCAGAGAAATTGATGCTTTTCGGGCTTTTTTGAAAACTTTTCCCAATAAAACAACTCTGCTCATCGATACCTATGATGATATAGCAGGGGCAGAAAAAGCAGCCATGGTTGCCAAAGAATTAGCGGCAAAGGGGATTTGTTTGGGCGGAGTACGGCTGGATAGCGGCGATTTGACGGAATCGAGCCGAAAAATTCGGGAAATATTGGATAATCAGGGGTTGCAGTACGTCAAAGTTTTTGCCAGTGGAGATCTTGATGAATACAAAATCACAGAGTTGCTCGAGAAAGCTGCACCGATTGATTCGTTTGGTGTAGGTACTAAAATGGGAACCAGCGCGGATCGGCCCTATCTTGATGTTATTTATAAACTCTGTGAAACACAAAACACCGATAAGAGTTTCTCCCCTATTATGAAACTTAGTAAGGATAAAAATACTCTGCCGGGGCGCAAACAGGTTTATCGCTTTCGAAACAATGATGGGACTTTCAAAAAAGATGTAATTACCCTCGCAGATGAGTCCTCAGAGGGTGAGGCGATGCTTATTAAAGTTATGGATAAGGGAAAATTAATGTCTAGTTTGCCATCGCTTGAGGAGATTCGGGGGTTTGCAACCAAAAATATAGCACAACTGCCGCAGAAATACAAAACAGTGATTGATGCCCCGCTCTATCCGGTTGAGTTGAGTGAAAAGTTACAAAAGTTAGTCGAAGTGCTAAAACAACAAATAGCAGAAAAAGAGCATCTATAGCCAGATCAACAGGTTGTTCTATAGAAATCATTGAATGGCACAGCAAAGTAGCACAAATGTCGCTTTAGTTTGCTTGAAGGACTTTTGCGTTTATCAGTAACTCGGTAACTTTTCAGATTTTAGTTTAGTTTAGTTTTAATGCTCTTTTGTTTGGTTGTGCCTTTTTGAGATAAAAAAATATACTGACGGCCGCAATGGCAAAGCTAATTGTTAGAATTATTGCCGCTAGGATAGTGCTTTGACCAGATTATATTTAATGTTGGTGTTTTATAGCGGAATAGGTTAACTTTTGCGTTGTGCTGTAGTGTTTGTTCTGATGGTAGTGTAGTGTTTTTGAGGAACAGCTCTGTTTATGTGCAAAAAAGATGTATGGTTGGTGTCTAAATGTGAAACTCGGCAAAAAATTATGCACACCTATTTTGCAAGGTGCAGATTTTAAACTATTCCACTATAGTTTGCTTTTTATGAGTTCTATTGCATAATGTTTGAGGGCTTTTTGGTTAATTTAACCGTTTTTTGCTTTGTTACATGATCATTCAACATTTACTTGTATACAACACTAAATTATAATGCGGTCGGAGCAATAGTGGTGTTTAGAGAAGAGTTTGGGTTAGATGGTTGTGGTTTAGAAGTAAGTGTTTCTAAGGGGGAGGGTTCAGGTGAAATTTGTTCATGATATGAGTAGCCTATTGGAACATATTGCACACCTATTGGGAGATATTGCATGCCTAGGTTGGGGTCATATTGTGCGTTGTAAAAGGTTCCCATGTAGAAAGTGTCCTCAACAACAGCAATCAAGTGGCCAAAAGAGGGTCTATATGAGTCAGGTATAGTTTTTGAAGTTGACCAAGTGTTATCTTCTGGATTATAGGCCCAAGTAAATGTTTGAAATGTGTTTAGGTCAAGTTGTTCTTGACCAAAAACATAGAGCCGTTTGGGTGCATAAATGCCTGAGGTTACGCCAACAGATTGAGAGTGGTGGAAACGTCTAACTGGAGGGCTGGGGTTGGCTTCACTCCAGATATCGGTTGTTGAATCATAAATGCTAAGACCTAACTCAGGCCAGTTCGTGTGTGGATTTGATTGCGAATGACCACCAAGTATCTTGTCGTCCACCACAATAACAAAGGAATAAACAGTTAGTGGTGGGTTGGCTTTTTTTGTCCATGTATTTAGAACTGGATTGTACATATGCATCTCTGTTATTTCCCCATTTTTGGTTATAACAAAAAGTTGGTTATTTAGCGCATAAACTTGCATATAGGTTGCTTCAACGGATAGGGAGGCTTTACTGCTCCATTTATCAGCAGATGGGCTATATACTGATATAATTCGCCATTTAGGCCTATAGCGAAAAGTTGGTCATCTACCACACCAATCTGTATGGGCGGGATGACTGATTCGACCTCAACGGGTACTGCAACTTTTTTGCTCCAACTGTCATTAATGGGATCGTAGGCCTCAACTGTATTGACATAGCGATACACTATTACTGAGTTATAGTTCTCAACATGACCGCTTATGCAATAAATTTTGCCTTGATAAACAGCAACAAGAGGACTAGTTCTTGGTGTGGGTATAGAAGCTAAGGTGGTCCAGACATCAGTTTTCGGGTCATAAACTAGGGTAGGGTCACCACCGATAATGTAGATTTTATTATCCAAAACAACAGTTTCACCCGAAGGCATCGAGGGGGTATTAACGGGTCTGGGAGTTTTTGTATTCCAGGAGTACTCAACTAACTCAGAAGCTGAGACAGGACTAAAGACCAGCAGAAATGAGGCGCTTATGAGAAAAATTAATGTTAATGATAACGCTTTATTCACAGTTACCACCAATAACTCAGTTGCTTGTTAATTTTTAAACATTATGTTCACACACAAAACATGGTTTCTTTGCATATTTTTGGGTAGGCGATATTTTGTTTAGGCTTTTGGGGGTTAGTCAACTGGTTGAATATGGCAAACACTTAATATTCTTCTTAGACGAACTTTAGGCAATTAAGAGGAAGAGCTCATGATGCAAAACCGTCCAGCTATTGTTGCTGTCGGCAGAACCAAGTTTGGAGAGCACTATGGCAAAGAGCCTGAAAAGCTCATTGAGGAAGCTTGGCTTGCCGCATCTATGGAGTGTAACATAGAACGTAAAGATCTTGAAGCATGTTACATGTCTGATTGTTTTTTACCCATAACCAACAAATTAGGGCTCCAAGAGGGCTTTCTCTCCGAGCTCACAGAGCTACATGTACCTATGGAGGGCACGCGTAGTTTTAGTGCGGCCTTGTCGGCGGCTTGTCATGCAATTCAAGCAGGTGTCTACAATACGGTGCTTGTTGGGGGTCTTGAAAAGATGTCTGATCGCTGGGATAAAATCCGCGATGACCTTATGTTGCTTGATGATCCGTGGAGTTACTTTGCAGGTGGAACCCCGGAGTCCAATCATGAACTGATGCTTCGAGCCTACATCAAAAAGCATGGTCTAACAGGTAAAGATCAGGAACAATTAGAGGTCGCTCTAGCTCAGGTGGCCGTTAAAAATCATGCGAATGGGGCCAAAAACAAGTATGCCCAGTTTCAGCGCAAAATCACCATCGACCAAGTGCTAAGTGCCCGCAAGGCAGCTCGCAAACCATTGGGGCTCTATGATTTTGCACCCATCTCAGATGGTGCCACTGCACTAATTCTCACAAGCGAGACCGTAGCTAAGCAAATGACTGATCGACCGGTCTTTGTTTTATCTATTGGTGCAGCAACGGATTATCTTAACTATCCTGCCCGAGAAGATCTCACCCATTTTGTGGCCGCAGAACTTGCAGTGAAACAGGCCTGTCAAACTGCCAAACTCTCAGTAGCAGATTTACAGCTTGTTCAAGTTAACGATCAATCCACTGCGATGGAGATGATCAGTCTCGAAGACTTAGGCTATGCCAAAGCGGGCTCTGCATGGAGAAGCCTCTACGAGAGCAACCAAACAGGGCAACTCAGCTACGAGTTTAACGGTAAACCAGTTCATGTGAACACTAATGGCGGGTTGAAAGCGGATGGAAATCCCTTGGGCGCAACTGGTGGGGCACAGTTCTTTGAGCTTTATCGCCAACTCCGAGGCGAAGCAGGCGAAAGACAAATCACCACACCAGAGGGTCTTAGACACGCTGCAACACTAGAGTTTGAGGGATTTGGAACTAAGGCATATATGACAATTTTAGGAGAGAAAACACAATGACAAGCGAACCCATAGAAAGACGTGTATCATATCTAGGCGATAGACTAAGAGCATGTCGGTGTCAGTGTTGTGGTAAGGAATACTTTGAAGTCCGCGATTACTGTAGCAACTGTGGCCGTAAAAGCTACAACAAACTAGACAATATTGATCTCTTCTACGATAAAGGCACCCTTGAACTCTGCACCTACATAAATGAACCCACCAACAAATTCACCAAACTCTCCAGCTACATCTATGGCATTGTGTCATTTCACGACGGCAAAATCCGAGTTCCAGCCCGACTAACCGATCAACTAATAGCCGATAACAAAACCATAGACCTATCAAGCCTAGAGGGCAGAGAAGTCACACCGCGTTTTCGCAGACGCCACTCTGTTGGCAAAGGCGATATTGTACCCACCATCTCTTTGGCATTTACCCTAGCTGATGAGTACTATCCCCACCAAGAATACAAAATAAGCCAACCCAAAAAAGACTACGATCTGCCAGGAATTGTGGGCTATGGAATGTATTCATCACGCTTTCGCATAAAAGAAGAAGGCATCGAGCGTGCAGTGCCCTTCTTTGATGAAGACTCAGTTACCGCCGCAGTTGAAGCCGGCAAACTAGCCCTTATCCACTCAAGTCTAGATAGCGCACTGATTGGAAAAATCTATGCAGGCTCAGAATCAAATCCTTATGCAGTCAAACCAATTGCCGCCAAAGTCGCACAAGTACTCAAACTAGGCAAAGAAGACGGAGACATACAAGCAGTAGATGCAGTAGATACAGAGTTTGCCTGCAAAGCCGCCTCAAGCATGTTCAAAGACGCCTGCGCACTTGTCAGCTACCCCAAATCAAACATTGATTATGCCATGGTTATTGGCGCAGACAATAGCCAAGCAGCTCCCCGCGGATGGCCCGGAGGAGAACTCGATGCGTTTGTCGGCTATGGCGGCGCCGCATTCATATTTGGCAAAAAAGACGTTATTGCAGAGGTCGAAGCTTGGTATAGCTGCACCTCAGATACCCCAGACTTTTGGCGCCGTGACGGTGAACCCTACCCCATGCACGGCGGCAGATTCACAGGCGACCCCGCATATCATAAACACGTCCGCAACGCCGCCTCCAAACTCATGGAGCAATGTAACCTCAAAGCCTCAGACCTCAACTACTTTGTACCCCACCAACCCAATCCCAGCTTCCCAGTGCGCATCGCCAAAGAATTAGGCTTCAAAGAAGAACAATTTATGCCCGCCATTCAGATGACTAAATTCGGCAACACCTACAGCGGCGCTTCTCTGGTCGGATTAGCCGCAATATTGGACATAGCAAAACCCGACGACCGCATACTAGTCACCAGCTACGGTTCAGGAGCAGGCAGCGACAGCTACCTTCTACGCACCACCAGTCAACTACTTGATAAACGTAACCGCCAAAAAATCAATGTCAAATTCCTCGCTGAAAATCCATTTGCAGAATTCATAGACTACACAACCTATCGCCGCCTAAAATCAGGCATGTAACATCAGCAAATACACCACCACTCTTTTATCTCCTCAGATAAGCAACAACAGCAAACATCCAATATAGCACAAACATACACACCTCCACAGACAGAACAACGACCCAAATGGTTAAAAAGGCAATTCAAGCCCAATTTTATACTGAATTGAACACATCAATTTTTATATGACCCTAACATATTGACTGAAGAAAAGAGAGTGAAGTTTCCAGTTGACTCTTATCGTTGATGACGCCGGCAGCGGTGACTTGCTTTTCGGTGTTGTAGTCGGCGCCTATCGGGAAGAAACAAAAGAATTCAAATATGATATAATCGACGTAAGATTCTACCAAGACATATTTCGTGAAAAAGAATACCTTCAAGAAGCCTCGCGGGTTGTGTCAAAGCTTGTGGCCAAATTTAATCTAAACCCCGAGGAAGCCATTCACATCTGCCAGGGATGCATCTTTGATGTTGCCGCAGAGGAACTCAAAAAGGTCTACGGCGAAGACCACGTCAAACGCATCCACGTCGAAGGCGAAACTCAGCGCCTAGTTGAAATCGCATATCTCGATGAAATCCGCAATCTAGGCTACGAACCCCTTGCTGAGCGAGATGAAAAAAGAGGCAAAAGCTTTTTCCATATGATGCGCTGGCTCAAAGATAACCCCAAAATGCTCCGCTATGCCAAAACCGGCTGGCCACGACTCAAAAACTATCAGCTTTTCAAATCGTTCCATGCAAAACCAACCTTTAATGCAGTTTGCAGTGAGTGCGGCAGTGAATGTGAAGTCCCATTCCAACCCAAAACTGACAAAACCGTTTTCTGTAAAAAATGCTGGAGTAACCACAAACCCGCTCGACCCCCACACTCCCGCAAACCCCACAACAAACGAAAAACAAACAAACGCTAAAGCAAGAAATAGGCAAGTTTTATATTTTTAATTCATACCAATTCATAAAGTTTGTTTAGCTAAAGAGACATATAATTTTTTGGCAAACATGAAAACAAAGACAAACGCCCAAACAGTACCGCTTGCTCCCGCTAACAGAGGTAACATGCTGTGGATATACATACGCATATTACATATCCTTATTAGTAATTGACACACGCAAAGAACACCAATAGGAGACAAAAAACAGTGTTAAACAAAGAGTGCGATGGATGCGAAATGTTTCACATGTGCAGTGAAAGATTCCGAAAAGCTGGTAAAGACGAAAAAGTTTACTGCCCCGACGGTACAGCACATCTAGCCGACCAAAACTAGCACCAATTTAGCTCATTATTTTGGGTATATGTTAGCTAAATTGATCAATTCGTCAATAGTGATTAACGAGCTCATTATTTTAAGAGCAAAACAAAAATGCTTCTGTACACACTACAGACCAGATAACTTATGGATAAAGCTGACTATCTCATGTGGAGCCGCAAATATGACAAAGCCTACGGCTGGCAGGCACAACGGGAACGCGAATTAAGTGCAAAATTCCAAAAAAACAAGGCTCTAAGCGTGAAGGATCTCATGGCGGTGGCAGAATGGAAATTCAAAGACGAACCCGAAAAACTACAACGCGCCCAAGAGCTGGTCACACGCAATACCGATGAAAAAGTTCAACGTATAACCAGCCAAAGTCTAAGTCTCCCAAATGCTGATGATCTCTACCGTATCAATTGTCTAACCACATTAGAAGGCATCTCACCCATACTGGCCAGCATCATCTTGACCTTCTTTGACCCAACGAGTTATGGCATATTTGACCAAACAGTCTGGAAGGGATTGTTGGGCAACACCCCTCCAGGAGGACTCTACACACCCCAAAATTACCTGCGTCTCATCTCAGCTCTGCGTAAAACCGCTACCAAACACAACCTCAGCGCTCGAACCATCGATAAAGCACTCTACAAAAAAGCTCAAGATCAAACAACTTAACAACTAGTCTAAACTGAATGGTATACCCACCAAAAACGAGGCCAACAACAATACAGACACTACAGATCAGCCAATCAGATCACAAAAACCCTTCTCAAGGGTCAATACGAACTATTAAGGTAAATATAGATAATTATTCTGAGATCAATTTAATGTAATCCCAAACTTTATCGCCGACATAATGTAACACCTTAACAGCTGGACCCTTCTTAGTCTGGCGTACAGTATTCGCATCCATCAAACTCTCGCCTACCGCTAACGCTTTCCCATACTTTACATCAGTAACCAAAACTAGTGACCCAGCCGCAAATTCACCCTCCACACGAACAATACCCGGAGCCATAACTGTTGCGCCCTTACACACATATGGAACTGCACCCATATCAACAACAATTTTAGGTGCAGTAGTGATGAACTCAGAGAAGAGTAAAGTAGGCAAAATGCGATCATTAATTTTATAGATTACAGGTTTGCCAGAGAATATATAAATTAAGGCCACATCTGATTCAACAACTTCCACACTCGCTCTAACATCAAATAGCTCCTCAAGATTGAGGCCGAGTGTATGCTGAGCCTCTTCTAGAATCTGTTTAATATCTTTGTTTTTGATGGGATATCGACGTTGTTTTGTGGGCATAAGCAACTATCTATGTGCATAGATACAGAGTTATTTAGGTTCCTGATCTGCTGGGGGTTTTCGGTGCAGGTATTTCTCGAATAGTTTACCAAGATCGACTTTAAGCAAGATAATAGTGAGAGCAATGGTCATCGCAATGGACAGAACAACCATAACTTCTGAGCTGATAAAATCTCCAAAGATTTCTATAGAAAAACCGGCCAAGAAGGCGCCCATAACACCGATTCCAAATTTTCCCAAGAAGTAAGCGCCAAAAAATTTTGATGGACTGTACTTCATAAGTCCCAGGGCTATAATTATGGGTTCATCAGGAATTGGTGTCGCTGCCGCAAAGAAAAGTAAAGGGAAGGCCCAGCGTTTGATTTTTGAGGCGTCGAGTTTTTGGCGGCTTTTTTTGATATATCTTCCACTGATAAAGAAGGTGACCATATAGTAGATACCTTTGGCTAAAGCGGAGCCCAAGGCCATGGCGGCTCCAATTAATGCAAAAGAGAGAAAATCAGTGCTGTTCAGTCGTAGGGCAAATGTGTATGCGATGAGCATATTTGAGGGGCCAGCAAACGGGATCAGGTTAAGAACAAAAGATACCACAAAAATTATGACAAAACTTATCAGCGTCACCATGGACTGTTCCGTTCAAGGCAGATAAACCATAAACCCTCTTATAAGTACAAGCAACACATAGTCAAAATCAGCCATTAACATGCAAATAACACATGTCTTCAGATACTAATAAGACTATTGACCGTTAGCATGAAAGCGTCACCAAAAAGTAACCAAGCAGATTTATCACACCAAACACAATCAAACAATCTGCCATCAACAGCGCAAGGGCAAAGTTGAGGCTAGAACGATTTGTTTTGCCGCAACATATAGCATCCAAATAGTTAACGCCTCCAGAGTATGAGATAGGTTTAAATGTTGAGAGATAAAGTATAGAACAGATAAAGTTACAAGAGGATCTCAAAATGAGCGAAATGACAACCGAAATCCTTGAACAGAACCTCAGCAAAATTGTGCTGGTTCGCCTAAAAGGCGGCAAAAGCCTCAGAGGCAGACTCAAGGGGTTCGATCAACATCTAAATCTGGTTTTAGAAGAGACCGAAGACACCACCGTCGTTGAAGACCAAAAGAAGTTAGGACTCATAATCGTCCGTGGAGACAACGTAGTCCTTATTTCACCCCCGCCCAGGTGAGTTAGATGGGAAAGGGCACTCCTTCAATGGGCAAGCGCATGGGGCGCGTTGTCCATATAAAATGTCGTCGATGCGGCAGACGTGCATACCACGTACGCAACAAGCGATGTAGCGCATGCGGCTACGGCGCACAAGCTACTCTAAGACGTTATAACTGGCGGACCAAGACTCTGCAAAGAGCACGAGTCGCAACCATCCGCTAAACCCAACTTTTAATTTTACAAATTACGTTCTACTCACAAATATTAGTAATGTTACATTTTACAGGCAGGTTTTCTACAAACTGCTGAAGTATAAAGCAAAAAAGGGTTATTCGGGTGTGTTGTAGTAACCCTTATCGACCTTTACGAAAATCAAAGGGCCTCGACTGTGCGCCATCGCGCGTGCTTTACGCAAGGTGTTGTTGAGAGCAACAAAGATACGGTCTGTTTCAGGGATACTTTGGAGGTATTTTTCGCTCAACTCCATTTTGAGCAGATTTTCTGCTAGTATATCTGTTCCGCAGATTTCACCGTTTTTAATAAGAGTTGCAACAATCAACTCTTGGAGGTCTTGTTTGCACTCGATTTTTCGCCAAATGGGTTCAGCATCAGCAAGGGGTTTGTTCATTTTATTCCATTTATTTGCGCCCTGATTACCGATCAGCAGTTTAACACGCTCTTTCCATTTTTTAAACCACATGTTGCACCAAACTGCCAAAAACGCATCTAATTCGTCAAGATCTTTTTGACTAAGCGTGTTTATACGCTCAAGAATTTCAGGTTGTTTTACTTCTTGGCCCACCAAATCCCAGCGAAACTTGAGATAATTTGTAAAATCTTGGAAAGCTACCTGTAATACCGTATGATCAGAGCCCATTATATCTAGGGCTGGATCGGCTTCTCTAAGTTTCTCCCCTATCATGAATTCGACAAAGTCCATTAGGATTCCCGCTGAAACCCGTTCTATAACCAGTTAGTTGAGGTTTTAATTAAACTTTATTTAAAAACGCCTATAACTACCTTAGGCTAAAAATCGAAATATATCGAATTTGACATATCCTTAAAGCAACCTATTCTATGTTATCGGGTAACGCGGTAATGTCGGGTAATATTAAATCAGGTTGTTCTTTAGCCAGTTCTTCAGATCCAAAGAGACCTGAGAGCAAAGCTACGGTGCAAGATCCAGCAGCTTTTCCTGCTCGCATATCACTAACTGAGTCACCCGCGATAATGCAGTCACACATTTTTAAATCCAAAGTTTCGACACATCGAATTAAGGCCTCTGGGGAAGGCTTAGGCTTTGATGTGTCCAGCCCTGTCACAACCAAGTGGAAATATTGTGAGATACCCAGATAGTCGAGTTCTTTTTGGATAACTTGATTGGGAACATGGCGCATAGTGATTAAGGCCAGTTTAGCTTTTTCTGCAAGACACTCAAGCGTCAGTACCACATTAGGCAAAAGTTTAGCATGTTTCTCAGTGGCAGAATGGAAGGCTTTTATGTATATGGGCATGAACTGTTCTGCACAGCCATAGGTGAGGTCGTTTATGCTTTGGTGCTGTTCGAGGCGGCGGGGGATTTCCAGCATGATTTGGGCAGAGGGCATTTCTTTGCCGATGGCTTGGAAACCGATTTTGGTAGCTTCGAGGTAGGCTGTTTTGGAGTCAACAAGGGTACCGTCTAGGTCTAGAAATATTCCGTTGGCCTTCAGCTTGTTTGATTGCATTGGGTTGTTTGGGGGTTCTTGTTTTTTAAAGGTTCTTCTTGTTTTGGAAGTTATAACCCCGCTTAAATATATAATCTATATATTTTATTGGGAACATATCTATAGGTGCCGGTAAGGATATTGTTTTGAATAAGTGGAGATGAGATAGATGATTTCAAGAGATTGTGATGGATGCTCCAAACTAAAAGAGTGCAACACACGTTACCGTAGAGCCATAATAGGTGACAAAGTCTACTGTCCAGATGGTACCGCCCATCTAATTGATAGTTCAAGCATTGCTCGCAACTGAGACACCACCATCATCAATAAAGCTATAATCAACCAACCCGCGTTTGCGGGAGCAAATTTTATTTGATGTATGTTGATAGTTTGTTTGTACTATAAGGGTTGAGATGAATGGATCCGCGTGATTGTAAATATTTTGATTTTGAGTGTACAACTTGTGAGGGATGTGAGCATTTTGAAAGTCAAATGTCAAAGTATCAAAAGTGTAATAATTGTGGTGAGCAATTTAGACCAACTGAAAATAGCAGGATTGAACTAGAGAATAATGAATTTAAAGAATATCATAAATGTCCAACCTGTGCGGGTGTTAACATCAAAATAGATGACAAACGTATTGCTCACAAGACAGGCTCTTTTTATTGAACAAATGGGATGGCACGATAAATTTGGCAATATGGTTCGCGTATTTTACCGTTTCCTAGCAAACGCTGAATTGAGTGTCTCAACTCAATTTCGCGCGAAGATTCTAGTGCAAATTTTTCTGAGAGAAGGTGATAACTGACCCCGATGTCATTTGTTTCTTTTTCAGTGATGAATTTGAGTACCTGTCGGTCAAATTCACTTAGCGATACCATCTCGACTCCTTTGGAGGTAAATAGATCCTCCCAGGCTTCGAATACGTTTTCGATATTTTTGACATAAAAGTCTTCGATGGCTTTTAGGACCAAGGTGTCATCAACTGTTGGTATTTGTTGGGAACGTGCTGAAGAGAGGGCTAGTCGTAGTGATGATTGGGGTTTACCATAATAGTTAGCATCAAATAGGCCGTGGCGCTGGACTTCTTGGGGGAGGTCATATTTTTCGGCGATAGCTATGATTTTTTGGCTAGCCTGGTCAAGGGTGCTGTTTAGATCGTCTTGGGTTTTGCCTACAGTTGGAAACAGCATTTGCATAGTTACAATATATTTGGTAACGTCTAGGGGGGGATCAAAGTGCATTGCGCGCATCTCTGCACTTCGCTCCAATATAGCGGGTTGATCTACCAATCGAAAGGGGTGATCATAAATTGATCGCGGCTGATTATGTCTGCTACCTAAACCTACGGAGATCTCGGGAAATCTGGAGAATCTTTTCGAGGTTCTTCGGTCAAGAAAAGTTACTAGGTTTTGGTTGAGCGGTTTATCAGCGTTAAAGCTACGAAACTGAAAAGTGAAGGGCGATAGGGGTTGTTCAGCAGCTAATTCGGGAATTGTGAGGTTTCCAGCTTTTCCCTGAGCGAAATCGGGCGGCATAAGATCATGAAAATATTTTAGTAATTTGCTGGTTTGGTGATGTTTGGTTTCGTCATAGAGTGTGATGCTTAATCCGCCAGCTTGTCCAAGATTTACCAGAGGGGGTGAACTGACGAATTCAAAAGCAAGTAAATCTTTTTGGGGTGAAAATATTCCGCTCCATTGTAAGAAGAGCTGTTGCTGAAATTCTTTAAAATCAATTTCGGGTTTAATTGGTTGGTTGATCTTGGCAGGGGTTAGGTCATCAACCATTATTTCCCAGTAATCGTAGAAAGGTTGCTTTTGTCCTGTGACGGTTATGTAGGAGAGATTTGATGGAACCGCTACACCGGTGGGGCATTCGCATATAATGTAGTCTTGGGGTAGATGGGCTGCAGGGATTAGGAGAAACCGATTTCTGCCGAGTTTACCATCGTAGACAACGGTACCTGAAACGGAGGGATTGGTTGATTTTTTTGCATAAGCAAACTCTTTTAGAATAGAGAGCTCCCAAGCATTAAATTCGCTACCGTATTGTCTATTTCTAAAAGCAGGTTTTAGGGGTGTGAATTTATCCGTGCCTTTTAATCTGACATCAGATGGGGGCTTTGGAATAAATGTCACCTACTATCGCTTCCTAGAGCACTACTAATTTTATACCGCAATATAAGAATACGCAAAAACAAATATTGCTTTGACCGCATTATAAGTTAGGATATAGATGTTTTAGTTTACCTCTTGCTTGTTTTGTGGTAAAATGCCAATCTATCTGCTTACCCGAACCATTTCGATCTGCCGCCCAAACCGA
>WRCX01000003.1 GCA_009783705.1 Candidatus Bathycorpusculum hydrogenotrophicum
ACACCTATACTGTTGGTTCCTACAAGGTTTACGTGGACACTAAAGGCAATACTCAGATTCGTGATTGCCGTATAGTGTAACAAATCAACACCTTTTTATATATTTTTTTAAAATTAAAAAAAAATGTTATTTTTGTAGAATATTGCTCTTTAATGAGAGTATGTTTTTGTATTTAATTCTGATTATTTGTAAAGAGTGCAGGGGGTGGGATTGTCGTGTTTGCGTCTGGAGCTTTTCCTCAAAGTCACGGCTTAGACTTTGAGATGGCATATTTAAACACTAAACGGAAGTATGTTGCTTATCTCTAATAAGCCTAACTTTTTCGTAATCTCAAACAAAACCACTAACAACATCAAATAGTTGTGTGATAAATATTAAAATTAAAACTCTAACTTTATTCTGGTTAAAAATCAGCCTAAACCCCGATCAAAATGTTCAGCTAAACATGCCCAAAGGGTAAACCAAGAAAACAGCTCATACCCTTTCTTTCCTCACAGCCATATTAACAAAAACTGTTTTATATGAAGAGCCCTAAATACAGATAGGGTTAAACATGAATAAAATTATCCTTTTCATGTTGCTTTTCTTTTTCATAAGCGCAACATTTGCAACAGCATTCACTTCTGTTTCTGCTTCAGAGTTAGTTGAGGATTCCTGGAATACGATGGCTCCAATGAATCACGCCAGAGCTCATTTGGGCGTTGTTGCTGTGGATAGCAAGATCTACGCAATTGGCGGCAGTCTGGCAGTGGTTCCCATCCTTAATGACGGCACCCTTAATGCAAGCATTTACATGGCCACTAACGAGTGCTATGATCCAAAGACCAACACATGGATTACTTTAACCTCTATGCCTACCCCAAGGTATGATTTTGCTATAGCGGCTTGCGAAGGCAAAATCTACTGCATCGGCGGCTATGGTTACACTGAAAAAGGGTTGACGTACAGTCCTCTCACTGTGAACGAGGCCTATGATATAGCCACTGATAGTTGGAGTACTAAAGCCGCTATACCATTTAGTGGAGGGCAAACAGAGGCGCAAGTTGTAGATGGAAAAATTTTTGTCATAGACGAAGACCTCAATACATTGTTTATGTATGATCCAGTTACGGATTTATGGATCACAAAAACCAGTATGCCCAATAGAGGAGCAGGTCTTGCTTTGGATGTGGTGGAGGGGAAAATAATAGTTACGGGTAAATTTTACTCCAACAGAGAATCTGGGGTATCCCGTGATTTGAAGGTTTGGATTTATACTCCCGAAGTGGATACGTGGAGGGAAGGAACCGCGGGATATAGAACGACGGATAGTTTTGCAGCGGGGGCAACAACGGGTCTTTATGCGTCTCAAAAGTTCTATGTTTTTTGTGGAGATGGGGCAACAAAGGCTACGTTTGTTTATGATCCTGTAGATGATGTTTGGTCAACTGTTAAAGCAAGACCGGCAGGTCGTTGGTCTTTTGGTGTTGCTGTTGTTGATGATGTTTTTTATGTAATCGGGGGATTTACCGAAGGTTTCACTGATAAGAATCCGGGGCCTTCACCGCCTTCATCGCTAAATGAGCAGTATGTGCCTCTTGGTTATCAGGGTGCTCTGTCCTCAGATCCGGGGTCTTTGTTAGATAATCTGGTTCTTGTAGGGGTAGTGGTTGTAGCGGTTGCGGCTGTTGCTGTGGCAGGGACCTTATTGTTCTTTTTCAAAAACAAAGGAAAAAATAAAGAACAACCCTTGGCGTATCTAACTTCTGTATCTACGTTATTAGCTTTTAATTTCGCCCTTTTTCCTCTTGTGTTTATTTTAAATTGGCGGGTGCTGTTGCAATATCCTTATTTTTCTAGCTAAGAAGAAAAATAACCGTAGTGCCGAAAGTGGGACACATCTATCTGTGTCTGGAGTACTTCCTCAAAATCATGGCGTAGATCCTTGAGCGTCTGTGGTGTCTGACCTTTTTGATGAGGCGCTTATTTTAATCGCCTTAAGGCTTTTGTAATGCTTTACGGAGGGTATCTGCGGTGAAGGCTCCAACTATGAATAATATGAAAAAGGGTACCCAATACTGGGCGGTCAGTGGACCTGTGAGTTCTCTAACGATCATTAGCGGTATAAGGGCGGTGAGAAAACCTGAGCAAAATATCGCACTCACTCTATCCCATAGCTTTTGCGTTCTGTTTTCATTTTTAGGAAGTTTAAAACCAGTTTTATGCATAATATATCGTAAAATCAACAGCAATATGAACCAAATAGAAACAAATGTGAGCGACCCTAAAAGATTCGTGGCCCAAACAACAAAATAAACAATAGGCACAACAAGCACTGCCAAAGCTATCAACAAAAACACAGTGCCCTTAGTTATTTTCATAAACTCAGCCCTAAGATAATATGTAAAAACATTTTTTATAACTTTTTTGTGCTTCCTACCACAAAATATGGTTACAAACCCATGATGAGTATTTGGGGTTAGTTGCCATAATTGACTTATTTTTGGGTGAGATTTTTTTATGGGGATTATTTTGGAAAAAAATGTTTTGGTAAATCTTGATGAGTTGGATGGTAAAGATGTTATTGATATAAGCGGTACCGTTCTTGGGCAGGTGAAAGGTTCTAGAGTTAGCGTTAAAAATTGGCGGATTACACATTTGAAGGTCAAGTTATCCAATCAGGCGGCTGAGCAGTTGGGGTTTAAGAAACGGTTTGGAAGTGCAAGTGTTTGTATGCCCGTTTCACTGGTCTCGGCAGTAGGAGATGTTATAACCACTGAGAGTACGCTAAGTGAATTACGTCAAACCGCCGAGATTATAGAGTGCCCCGAGTAGTTAATTACCGCTTATCGAACGGCCCCGCGTATTTACGGCATTTCACTGTTTCTAGTAAAGGTAGGTTAAACTTTTTTCGGGAACTCAGGCTACAAGGTCGAGTGGAAAGAGTTAGAGATGTTGTTTGATTTTCGCGGCCATTTCATCGAGTTCTTTGCGTTCTGCTATGTTGAGTTCAGTGAAACTTGGCAAAGATAGTCCGTTGAAACGTGAAACTATATGAACGTGATAGTGAAAGATTACTTGTCCTGCTGCTTTACCGTTTTGTTGGATTATGCTTATGCCATCGGCGTTGGTTGCATTTTTTATGGCGGTTGCAAGGGTTTTTGTTACGGCGTAGATTTCTTGTAGATCATTTTTTGGGATATCAAAGATGTCGGCGTAGTGATTTTTGGGGATAACAAGGGTATGGCCTTTGCTTAGGGGTTTTATATCAAGAAATGCTAGAACAGTGTTGTCTTCATATAGTATGCTTGAGGGGACAGTTTTTTGGATAATTTTGCAGAATATACAGTTTTCGTCGGTGTTCAATTCATATCACCAGGTGTTGTTTTTGTTGATCAAACAGTTTATATGTTGTGCACTTTTATATGTCTTTTATCTGAAGATTGATGTTTATGACTGAGCTGGAAGACAGAGTGCGTACTGAGGTGGGCAGTATTCTTGATCCTGAAACGGGGCAGACTTTTGAGGAAATGCAACTAATTCAGAGGGTTAAAGAAACTGCGTCGGGTATGGTTACTGTTGAGTTTATGCCAACTAGTCCGTTTTGTCCCATCGCCTTTAAACTTGCTGCAGACATCCGTGAGGTTGTCAAAGCTGTTTTGGGGGTAGAGAGGGTGGTTGTTTATTGTCGGGGTCATGCGATGGAAGAGCAGATTAATGAAATGGCCAACAAATAAGTTGGTGTGCTGTTGGTTATTTCATTTTGCTAAATGCCCATGTGCCGATGCCTATCATGATTGCGTCAAATATGCACAGAACGGCTATGTTGATGTAGAGGGGGTTTAGGGGTGTCCATGCTGAGCCTGAGATGACTGTGCGCAGAGCATCTACGCCGTATGTGAGGGGGTTAAATCTGGCAGCAATTTGTAGCCATTCTGGAGTGCCGGCGCCTGTAATGGGGAACAGTGAACCGCTTAGGAAGAACAGTGGCAGGTTGATGAAGGTTTGAATGGCTCCAAAGTTTTCAAGACTGCCCATGAAGCTAGCTATGATTAGGCCTATACTGACTAAACCAATGGTGATTAGTAACATGATAGGCAGAGCAGCAAATAATGAGAGTGGGTTGAAGGGGATACCCAATATGAATCCGAAGGCAAATACGATTAAGCCTTGAATCATTGCGGCTGTGCTATCGCCTAGCATTTTGCCCAGAAAGATTGTGAAGCGCGATACTGGGGAGACTAGAACCTCTTTCATAAATCCGAATTCTTTATCCCAAATTACGCTTATACCCATAAACATGGCTGTAAAGAGCAACGTTTGTCCAATGATGCCTGGGAAGAGGTACTGTTGGTAATCTATGCCCGGTATGACTAGGCGTGCTCCAAAACCGGCTGCGAAAACAACCAGCCACAATAATGGCTGAATAAA
Organism: Candidatus Bathycorpusculum hydrogenotrophicum; assembly: GCA_009783705.1. Taxonomy (GTDB): domain Archaea; phylum Thermoproteota; class Bathyarchaeia; order Bathyarchaeales; family Bathycorpusculaceae; genus Bathycorpusculum; species Bathycorpusculum hydrogenotrophicum. Next base: position 4,411 of record WRCX01000003.1, read on the forward strand.
GCTAACAACGACGCGTACGCGATCGCGCAGGAAGCGTTTGAGTTCTCTTAGCCAAAGGGTGTAGAGGGCTCGTGTTTCGCTCATCGTATCGCTCTCCTGTGAATGGCCGCTAACCCATGTAGCTCTTTAGTTGAATCTGCGCGTATTGAGCGTCCGGTGTAGTGTAGAAATACGTCTTCGAGATTGGGTTCTCGAGATACCAAGGATTCGACATATATGTTGTTGTGTGCGGCTAGTTCCATGATACGCGGCATTGCAGTTTTACCATTGGGCACCGTAATTTCTATGGCGCCATCGACTATGCGGGTTTTGTTAAATCCCAGCCATTCCGTCACTAGCTTTGAGAGAGACTCAAGATCGTTTGCCTGAACGGTTATAACATCGCCCTCAAGAGTGTCCTTTAGCTTAGAGGGAGTATCTAATACCGCGATTTTGCCGTGATCCATAATTGCAATACGATCCGAGAGCCTATCGGCTTCGTCCATGTAGTGAGTGGTTAAGACAACAGTTATGTCGTGGGCTTCTTTGAGTTCTTTTATGTATTTCCAAATGTGATCACGTGTTTGGGGATCCAAGCCCACGGTGGGTTCATCAAGGAACAAAACTGTAGGGTAATGAAGTAAACCTCTGCCAAGCTCAAGTCTGCGCCGCATACCACCAGAATAGGTACGCAATAAACTATCTGCTCGGTCTTCGAGCTCTACGAGATTGAGAATACGCGCGATACGATCGCGTTGCTCTGATGCCGGCACGCCATAGAGGTTGGCATGCATGTAGAGGTTTTCTCTACCGGTTAAACGGTCGTCTATACTTGGATCTTGAAAAACAATACCTATGGATTTGCGGACTTGATTGGCTTGACGCATTATATCAAAGCCATTTACTAGAGCAGTACCTGAGGTAGGTTTTAGAATAGTACAAAGCATAGAGACAGTTGTTGTTTTACCTGCACCATTGGGCCCAAGTAGCCCAAAGATTTCACCTTTCTCCACAGTTATATCTAAACTATCAACTGCTTTGAAGTGGTCGTATGCTTTTGTTAGTTTGAGGGTTTCAATAGCATGAGGCATTTTGGTCGCTCTTTTTAAAGGAAACCATGAATGATTTAAAGATATTTGCCAACATACCAGATTAGCTAGATCATTTGCGTAATACGGTAATGCACAAAGACAGTATGTAGAAGATGAGCAGCAGTCTTAGATGTTAACATACGGATAAAGATAGATAAACTATTGATATTTGATACAAATAAAAATCAGCTACATAGGTTGAGGTTTATATTTAGTCGATCAATAATCTTTGCCAAATCACGTTGTCGGGCCTCCTCGCTCTTAAACGAAAGGTATCTACCTGTGTATGAAAGCCGAACAGACGGTGGCATCTTACAAAAGTTTTCATATGCGGGAGATATACCTACCAGCTTTTCTGTGAACTCTTCGATTTGTTTGTCTGTTATCGGTTCGCGCTTTGGTGTGTCCCAGGTACCGTTTCTTTTTGCGGCCTCAATTGCTTTTTCACCCAATTTGGTCACAACTCCTTTTTCTTGTAGTGTCTCCACCGTTTTCTTGTTTTTTTTCAGACCAAGGGCTTTTTGTACGACGTTGAGCAAAATATTTTATGTATTTTGTTTCATCGATACTTTTCATCTGCCCGTCTATCCACCCAAAACAAAGTGCTTCTTCCAAGGCGTCATTTGCAGATAAAGTAATAACCGCTTTTGTTTTTCCAAATACAAGCCACACGCCGCGTCTAACTTCAGCGTTCTCTTGTAGCCATGTGCGAAAATCAGTGCGTGAAAGAAATAGCAGTTCAGGTACATCTGGGCGCATAATCAAACAATCATTTAACCGAAAATATAAACAATCTGCACTGTTCTTGTTCGAGTCAGCAACTCAAAAAAAGGATACCTATAATTGATGATGATGCACAGATCAAACAGCTACTTGTTAGTGTGGAGCCTGATCTTAAAAGTAGCCTACGTAACTTTTTCAGTTTTTTAAGCATAGTTGCTTAATTTTAGATTTTAAGCATTAGCTAACATTAGGCTTAAATACTGATAAAAACTATTTGCAATGGGCGTGTCAGAGCATGAGTAGCAGTTCAAATGCGGTTGAGTTAAGAGGCGTAACTAAACGCTTTAATGAATTAGTGGCCGTAAATAACATTAATTTAACCCTAGGTACAGGCGAAATCTTTGCCTTGTTAGGACCCAACGGTTCAGGTAAATCCACCACCCTCAAGATGTTGCTGGGTCTTTTGCAACCAACGGCGGGCTCAGTAAATGTGCTTGGGATTGATGTAGCTAAAGATCCGGTTGCAGTTAAGCGCCAAATTGGCTATGTTCCCGAGTCTCCGGATTTATATGAATTTTTAACCGGTATTGAATATCTTGATTTCATAGCTGACATCTACAATGTCTCAGCAGCTGAAAAAAAGCAACGTATCACAGAATATCTAAAGGCACTTCAGCTTGAAGGCCGAGAGGGAGACATGATAAACAGTTACTCAGATGGTATGAAAAAGAAAATCAGCCTCATCTCAGCTTTTTTACATAAACCAAAACTACTCATTCTCGACGAACCACTAAACGCACTTGATCCCCGAAGTGCAAGAATCATCAAAGACTACCTCCAATCCCTCAAATCACAAGGCGTCACAACTATTCTCTCAACCCATGTGCTAGAAATCGCAGAAGCAGTGTGCGATCACATAGGCATCATGTATCAGGGTAACATCTTGGCACTGGGCAGCATGAGTGAACTTAGAGAAAAAGCCAGCTTACCCAGCTCAGGCTTAGAAGACATATTCCTCAAGTTAACAGGAACAGGCGACCTAAAACCGGTCGTTGAGGAACTGTTAAAATGAATTGGCGAACCATCCGCTACCTAATTAGCGTAGATCGCAAATCCGAGCGGCTAATAAGAGGCGTTAAAACTACTCGATACAAGGAGCGGGGCATACTTGCCTACTGGTACTATTGGGTTGCTGCAATCATTGGTTTGGTCGGCGGATACTTAGCCACACTTTTGACTGATCTAATTTATGCAAGTCCTGAACAGATAATATCTGAGCCGCTCGATGTTGTGGCTACGGGTTTCTTTATTGCACTACCAACGCTAGTTATGCTGGGATGTATCGTTTTTACGATGTTCCAACAGATTCAACTATCAGGTAGGAAAGCTTCTCGAGTGGTGAATTATTGGTTACCCATCACTTGGCAAGAACATACGGTAGCATCAATTTTATCTAACCTGCTGGGGGTTCCCCTCTCATTGGTTATAGGGTTTTCCGCAGGTGTCCTTGTCTTTTCGGCCTTTAACGGTTTAATATTAGCAGGTATCTTGACCTCTCTGATGTTATGTGGGTCAGCATTTATCGCAAGCACCACAACAGAAATTGTCCGTATAGCACAGACAAGATTTACCGGTGCAGTTTACAAATCTAGTGGCAAAGCGGCTGTCTGGGTACGCTTTATTGGTACGCTTTTATTCTTTTTGATCTTCTACCTTGTGTACTTTGCGATAGTTCAGGGTCCCGCACAATCCATCCAAGGCCTAACAGCGGCACAGAATAATTTGTGGTTTATACCATTTGTCTGGTTTGGTCTTACCCTATTCTATCTCTTAAAGGGCATATTTTTAGAAGGCCTGCTCTTTCTTGGACTATCGGTATTATTCGCAGGAGCACTGTGCTACTTAGCCATTGCGCTCAACAAACGGTTTGGTCTCTATGAGCCGCCGGCAATTACAGTCCAGACTAAAGGAACACAATACGCACCTAAAGCAGGCATCCTAAATAAATTCGGTTTAACTAGCATTGAAACAGCAATAATTCGTAAAGACATACGGTCCTTTACAAGACGCCGAGAACTAATAACAATATTCATCCTGCCCATAGTCTTTATGATAGTACCCATTTTTACCTCCATAAACACCAGCACTGGAGGGGAAGACATGATGGCTGAAGCTATAGTTAACTTGATGTTTAGCGGTATGGCTTTTATTTTACCGGCTGCCTTGATGGCAATGCTATTGGGTAACATGCTCATAGGAGAAGAGGGCCAGGCGGTTTGGCGCATCTATGCCTCACCAGTCTCTGCCAAAAATTTGGTCAAAGCCAAATATATCTTCTTAATCGGAATGGCAACTGTTGCACTGATTCTAACAAGCACTGTCGGAGCCATCTTCTTTAAAGCATCACCCACAATGATAGCAGTTGGTGTTTTGGAAGGATTGTTTGTGCTTTTTGCGTTGGGTACAATCGGTTTGCTGTGCGGGTTTAAAGGTGCCGATTTTACTGGAACGTTCCGGCAACGAATGATCCGCCCAGAATGGGGACTAATAAGCTTCCTTGCGTGTCTGGGTGCAACTTTAGCAATACTGGCACCGCTTGTACCATATCTACTTGTAAATGTTATAGGTGGACTTTTGCCGTTACCGTTTGCACTTCCAGCGCTGGGATTAACTGAACTGGCGATTTCCGTAGGAATCAGTGGAGCCATTGCAACAGTGATTACAGTCGTTTGCTATAGAGCCAATCTAAACTATGCAAAGGAACTCATACGTAAAGCAGAAATTTAGAGGTATCTAAGAACGAAAACGTTATATGCAGATAGAGTATCAAGACAGGTTTAACTTGCTTGGGGAATCTGTATGGGAACTGAGGGGAAAGGAACAATCTTTCGCAGAAAAGATGACCGCTACCTGCTTTATCTACCTGTCCGCTTAGTAGATGACAGTATGTTTCCACTAAAATGCGAAAACTCAATGCCAGTTAAAATCCGCTTCAACCCAAACGATGGAAAACTAGTCGTTGAAAAATGGACCGAAAAAGAAAACGAATAGAACAAAATTTTTTATTTTAATTTTAGTTTAGTTAGCTCAAACTACGCAAGAACAGATAATTTCGTGTGAGCTGAGTTTTTAGTTAAAATTAAATTGCATGTTTTTTCCGTTTCCTTTGTTTAGTGGTTACAGTTTTTGTGCTCTTTTGAAATAGAAAAATAAACCTCCAACAATAACACTGACAAGTACAACTATAGAAACTATAAGCACCACATAACCCGTCAGGCTCTCATCGTTAATATTGTCGCTGTCGTCGGTAGGATATATATTGTTATACTGTGTAGCGGTGTTACCAGAAATCACACCAGCCCGCTTGTTAAATGTGCCAGCGTTATATAAGCCTCCACCAACTTCAGCTGTATTGTTAGAAATTACACCATTTTCAGACAAACTAAAAGTGCAATCATAATCATTGAATACCCCACCACCATTACCAAAAAGATCCTCAACAACTTCAGCTATATTGCCAGAGATTACACCTCCAGACATACTAAAAGTTGCATCTCTATAACCACCCCCATTGTATATGCCACCACCATCCATCGCCTTATTGTTAGAAATCATACCGCCAGACATCATAAAAACGCCTTCATTGCACACACCACCACCCATAACAAGATAGGGCGGAGATACACCGTTTCCAGAAATCTCACCACCAGATAAACTAAAATTCGCACCATTTCTACCGTTGAACACCCCACTACTTTCTAGGTTATCAGAGATTTTGCCCCCAGACATACTAAAACTACCACCGCTGCGTACACCCTCACCCTCAAAGTTGCCTGAAATTTCACCACCAGACATAGTAAAATAGCCTTGGTTAGACACACCAGCGCCAAAAGGTGCATTGTTTTTAGAAATTATGCCTCCCGACATATTAAAAACGCCTTCATTGTAAACACCCCCACTACCAAAACCGCTAATATAACTAGGCTCAAGACGATTATCTGAAATCTCGCCACCAAGCATATCAAAAATACCTTGATTGTACACGCCACCTCCACCAGCCGGGCCGTTCTTCCCTACGTAGTGGGTATTTTCAGAAATTTTGCCGCCTAACAGTCTAAAATTGCCTTGGTTCCACACCCCATATTTGTGATTGCCCGAAATTTCGCCATCAGACAGGATAAGAGCACCGCCAGAATTAACCAATACTCCCGTAGCACGATTGTCATCATCTCTATGAGTTACAATGATACCGTCAAGCAACAACGAGCCATCCGTCTCAACAACAATAATAGTGCTCTGCTCATTGGTACCAATTAATTTGTAAAATTTTGTTGCACTTGTGCTTACCAGCGTACCAAAAGAGGATTTTAGGCTGGCGGCGGCATTCAAGGGAGTATAGCCTTTATCTTAACATAGAAATCGAAATCTATATCGGAGCGTAGCAAGGTGGCGCTCCGATTTTTTGTTAGAGTTGCCGCTATTGGTGGGGCCCTTAGCTCTCGGCACGGGCGGTTGTATGTTCCAGCCCAAAAATCGCGAAAAGCGGAGCAAGTGGCTTTTGTGTCCCAAGCCTCTACTAATATCGCTCCGGCGGCGAGGTTGGCCAGCTCCTTGCGGGGCTTCGCCCCGATCATGGGCGTTGCCTGCCTTTTCCCTTTCCGATTTTTTTGTTTATTACAAAAAAACGAAAGGGCGCACCTACACATTGCCCCGCAATGCCGCACCGAGAAACCCTACACAACATGCGGCATTGCGGGTTTGTTAGAAGCTCAAAAGCGGAGGGTTCCGTAACGGCGATTTATCACCTCAACGTCCAAATTATCGGGCGCAGTTCGGGACGGTCGGCTGTTGGTTCGGCTGCGTATAGAGCGGCGGAAAAGTTAAAGGCTGTGGGCGCGGCGGCGTATCGGTCGGGACAGGATTTAGGGGGCGAAGGCGACGAGGGCAACGAAATAACCCATGACTACACAAGAAAAAAAGGCGTGGTGTATAAAGAAATTATTTTGCCCGACAACGCGCCGCCCGAATTTGCAGATAGGCAAACCCTTTGGAACGCCGTAGAAGCAAAGGAAAGACGGCGCGACGCACGACTCGCGCGGGAAATCGAGGTAGCGCTACAAATAGAGTTTGATTTAGAAGAACAAAAAACCCTGCTCCGCGAATACATAAAAGAAAATTTTGTTGACAAGGGCATGATTGTTGATTTTGCCGTGCATAACAAGGGAGACGGCAACCCGCACGCGCATTTAATGCTCACGACGCGCCATGTTACGCCCGACGGCTTCGGAGGCAAAAACCGCGACTGGGACGAAGATACCGAGCTGTTAAAATGGCGTAAAAATTGGGCGGTGATTAATAATCGCAAGTTTGAGGAAAAAGGACTTGACGCGCGTATCGACCACCGCACCCTAAAGGCGCAGGGCATTGACCGCGAGCCGACAATCCACCTCGGACACGAAGCATCGGCACTGGAGAAAAAAGGCATACGCACCGAACGCGGAGACATAAATCGCGAAATCCAACGCCGCAATGAAGCACGCGCCCAAAAGGAGCACAAGCAGGAATTAACGGAACCCGCAACAAATGAAAAAACAGTTATCGAAAAACCCACTACCGAAAAAACGGCGCAAACCCTAAACGAATTAAGAATTGACTATATCACGCTTGAAAAAAACTTGTCTGAACTAATAACACAGCGCAACGAAATCCGCGAGGAACTTCCGCGCTTAAAATTCCGCGCCGAAAATATGGAGGAACACGCCCGAAATATTGATGTGCTTCAAGGCAGAATCGCCGAACTACAGGAAAATCGCCAAAATCTAAACTTTTTGCAATGGACAAAGAAACAAGAAACAGACGAAGCAATCGAACACGCCAAACAAGAAGCACGCCGCGCCGAGATATTTTTCAAAAACCGCTTCAACGTAGACCCCGACCAAACCCCCACAGAAATAAAACGCATACAAAAAATAATCCGCGAAAAACAAACCGACCTAACCACCAAAAACGCCGCCATCCTTGACATAATGAACACACAAGACAAAATCCTATTAGAATATCACACCCAAAAACTCCTCGCCCAAACCCATTACGACAAAGACCAACTAAACACACTATTGCAACAAATAAACACCCCGCCCGAGACCATTCGCGACCGCCTGCTCCAAGAGCGCATCGACCGACGGCTAAACATCATTCCCGACGAAAGTTTCCAAAAAGTTATCGAAAGACTACCCCAAAATCAGGCGCAAACCCTAATAGACGAACGCAAACGCGCCCAAGAAAAAGAACTTAAAGAACTCGAAAAACTACGCGAGCAGACCAAAGCCCATGACTTAACGCGCAGTCGCTAATATCAAAGAAAAGCCGAAACACTTGCAATTCCGTGAATTTCAAGTTTTTAACGGCTCATTAAAACTGGATGGACGCTGACACTAATGACTATGCCATGAGAGGTAACCACTCATGGCATAGTCATTTTGTGTTGGCATCCATCCAGTGACTAAAAGTGCGCAAGGATATGTTGCTTCGCAACATCGCATAGTGGACAAACCCTACGGAATATGCTGTTTTGAGGGTTCAAGACCGCCCTCAATCGCGAAATCCAGCGGCGCAACGAAGAACTCGCCGCCAATTTTAATTCGCCCACCGAAGGTGCGGCATCAGGCGTGGGGAGTCAAAAGCGAGAATCTGCACCCATTAACGCCGCTAAAGAAACACGCGCCGCGCTAATTGACGCGAGTTTCAAAATGCGGCAAGAAGAATCGGAGTATAAAGGTATTGCAGGGCTTGATGTGGAGCGGTAAAGGCGGTGGGTTTGCTCAGCGACTGAAAGTCGCAAATTGCGGCTAAAGCCGCTTGCCCCGCTCCGAATATTCCACTTTTTAAAATGATTCGCATCCGTTCGTTCGCCTTGATTCGCTGGATGACGTAAGATAGTGGAATGTGCGAGAGGGCTTCACTCAATACATTTGTGGGCTATTGGGTATTCTTGCACTGTAGTTGGAAACGTGTTGTGAAATATGATACAGGAATCAAGGTCATTCATCATTCCGTTTCCTCTCTGCTGTGTCAATTATGCTAAAGCTTTTCGCCTAAAGGCGAAGGGTTTAAACCTGGCACATGGAAAATAAAACTCAAGCGGTCAGAGTTAGATAAAAGATACGCCCGCGAAGCAGAGATTAAAAAAGAGCTGGAGGTTATTGAGACAGAGTATCGTATTCAAAAGCAAATTGCCGATAATCACCCCGACCGTGCGCTGATATATGACTTGTTGGAACAAATGAGGGAAACACCCGCGTCAGCCCGCGCAAGTTTACAACAAATGCAACTCGAACGGCACCTTGACACAATCGCGCGAACGAAACCTTCGAAAAAACCACCGAATAACAAATAACGGTTTTCTGCGTTTCCGAAAATGAGAAGAAGACAAACGCTTTTATATTAAACATTAAATAAGGTGTATTAGGGCATAATTAAAATGAGTGATTTCGATTCAAGTAAAACTTTAGCCGGCATCGGCTCAATACTGCTAATGATTCCCCTCGCAGGCATCGTCGGCGTTATTCTCATCTATCTTAGCATGAAAAACTTTGCCGAATACTACAAAGACAACAGCATCCGCCAAAACATGCTCACAGGCGCAATCTTTTGGATAATCGGCATAATCATGAGCGGCATTGGCATACTCTTCGGGCTTACCATTATAGGCATTCTTATTGCGATACCGCTCTTTATAGTGGCAGCCGTCTTTGAGTTATTAATGGTGATATACGTCCGAAGGGCGCTACATGTATTAGCTGACCGCTCAGGTGTAAATCTATTCCGCACGGCAGGAACATTACTGTTAGTCGGCGCAATACTTACAATATTTGTTATTGGCGCTTTCTTCATGTTTATTGCATACATACTCTTAGCTGTAGCTTTCTTCTCGCTCAAACCAAACACAAACCCGCCAACATACAATAATTGTTCAGCACCGTCTCCACCGCCTCAAACTACCTCAACAGCAAGCACTGACACCAAATTCTGTACCCACTGCGGCGCACCTGTTCCAATAGATTCTGCTTTCTGCTCGCGTTGTGGAAAACAAGCATAGGCATAAAATGAATAGCTAATTCCCACACATTTTTTTATTGTTTATCCATTTTTAAGAGGCTGATGATGTCGCCGTCCCCATCGGCGGCGCTTACGCTCAAACCCCTCGCGCCCCCTCGCTCATCGCTCCGAAGTCGCGCTTCGTTACGCGAGGGGATGCTACACTTCGCTCCGCTCGGAAGTGCATGAACCGAGCTTCCGCTCGCTTGCGCGCCGCCTGACGGCGACCGTAATGAGGGCGCGCAGAGTAAAGATTCCGAAGAATGTTATTAACAGCTAACATAAGCGTACCCAAGAAGTGCAAAGAAAAAGAAGAATGCAATGATGCGGAATCATTCCCCGCAACAGCAAACCTTGTTCTCGTTTGACAGCCGTTCTCTTACCTCTTTTCTAAACGCAGAATCATTATAATATTTCAAACGCTCATCTTGCGAAAGGTTCTTTGTAATTTCATAGTTATACCTCCGCATTGCGTGAATGTCCTCAATAGTAAAATTCGGGCTGGTTACAGGCTTATTTATCTTTTTCATCCTCATCACCTCTCACGAAAAATTCAGGCGTACATATCGCGATATTATCCTTTCCATATCCAGACAACGCCGAAACAACCTTTACACCTGTAATTGTGTTGTAATTAACTATATGACTAAAATTCCAAGAAACAATACTATCACAATTATGAATCATAGCAACGGCTAAATGTAGTGCGTCATCCATGCAATTTGGTTTAAGAATACCATTATCAATAAACATCTTCGCGACACCTTCAATGTCCTTGTCAATGCTTACCATAATGTATTCTATCTCGTCAAGAAACCCTCGAAGTTTATCCCTTTTTGCTTTCTCTTTGCAATCTTCAATTTCCATTTCTACAACCGTTGACAATACAATGTCATATTTGCCGCTTTTCAAGTATTCCCAAAATTTCAAAGTGCTTGCTGTCCAGTCAGGATGATTGCTTTGGTCTAAATGGCTGATGACGCTTGTGTCAAGATAAATTTTCGGTTCCTTCAAGACAATCTACTCCTTATGCCATTTGTTATATACATCTTTATTACATTATAATATGTTTTTCATAAAAAGTCAATTTTTTATTCTAAAGTTTATAAATCCAAATGTATCTATTTTGGTATATCATGGGTTATAATTGGGATTTCGGGGCAGAAATTACTGGTTATATTATGAATTTTTTAGTGCAAATTTTTTCGAGCGTAGTGTCAGCGTTTTTGCGTCTTTTTGGAAGGCAACCGAAAAATCCATATAAAAATGCCGAGCAAATCACACATGCGGCAAAAAATCCCCCTGTCAACATGAAATTAGCAAGCTCCGAACCTCGCGGGATATTCTTTGGAAAACAGTATAATCAATATGTTGTAAAGTCCGAAGAAACCGACGGGCACGTTTTAGTCGTCGGCGGCACAGGTTCGGGAAAAAGCTCATGCGTCGCCATTCCTACGCTCCGAAACTGGCGGGGAACAATTTTCGCCGTCGATATAAAAGGCGAACTATACACAAACACCCGCCAACACCGCAGAAACATTAAACTTTTCGACCCCGAAAACAAAAGCAACCGCTATGTTTACGACCCCTATGTTTTTCTAAACCAAAGCAACAACCCCGCACAGGAAGCCCGCGCAATCGCCCAAGCCGTAATACCTCTGCCGTATGACGTAAAAGAGCCGTTCTGGATTGAGAGCGCACAAATCATCTTGACGGGTGCAATTTTGCACTACCACCACGCAAAATGCACCTTTATTGAAACGCTCCGCAACATTCAAAGCCAAAACCCCCAAGCCCTAATAAAAATCATCTCCGACAGCACAAACGACAAAGCGGCACTATGCGCCAAGTCCTTTGACGGCATGGACGGCAAAGTTTTAGCGGGAATCTTTGCCGAAATCAGCCGAGGCATAATCGCCCTTGTAACCGACGACGATATTGTTAGCGCGTTATCATATGAAGACAGTAAGGAAATCATATCGCCGTTGGACTTAGAAAACGGTTCTGATGTATACATCAGAATCCCCGAATACTTGCTTAGGCAGTGGAAAAACCTCTTGACGCTTATGGTTAATCAGTTTATTTCATTCTTTGAGCGGCGCAAAGAAAGCACGGACAATCGCCCTATTCTGTTTTTATTAGATGAGTTTCCAAGACTTGGTAAAATTCCCGCCATGACCGACGCATTAGCGACGCTCCGCTCTAAAAAAATCACTATCTGTATAATTATTCAAAGCCTCGCCCAACTCAAAATGATATATGGACACGACGCGCAGGAAGTAATCGCGGACACATGCGCTTTTAAGGCGATATTGGGCGCGACCGACGCGAACACGCAAGAATATTTCTCAAAACTTGTCGGCACTTATGAAAAAATCCGAAGCTCCCACTCACAAAATTTTGACCCCTATATCGGTGCACCCACAGGGCACGGCACACAAACCTCCCAAGACTACGAAAAACGCATAATCAAACCCGAAGAATTCGCCACCTTGCAACACGAGCTTATCCTTTTATATCCTTTGCCCTTTAACTTTTGCAGGGTACATAAACAGCCCTATTATTTGAGGTGAGCCGCTTGGACGAGAAAGATACACGTTCCTATGTAGAAACGCTCCAATCCCTGCAACGCGACATCAATTCTTTAAAAAAATTTAGTTCCCTTCATCCTTCACTTGAAAAAACCATTGATGGTTTGCGCAATTCTCAGACCCTTCTCTATGAAGCCCTCGCCCAGCATGGCGTAACTGCCGAAGCAGTGCATAAAGTCATAGTGGAGAACAGCGACAAACAACTCATCGCCGAAATTATGCGGCTGCAAGCCGCCAAAGACAAAATCAATAAACAACTCGCCGCCCCCGACCTAACCCCACAAAAACGCCAATCCTTAGAGCACTCCTTTGCGCGAACAAAACAAGACCATGCCGACAAATGGCAAGAAATCATCAACAGCCCACGCCGCGCCGAATTAATCCGCATGACTGAACAAGCCATAACAAAAAACCTCGAAAAATCACGTACCCGTGACCGCACTCATGACCTCGACCGAAGCCACTAAAAATTATACAAAAATAAACGATTTGGTTATTTGCCACATTTTATTTTGAATGTTGTTACACTTCACAATAAAACTGCCACATGGCAAATATATTTATTGTGAAGTCAAAGTGTTTGATAAAAAACCTATAAAGCGATAAAATATTTCTACAGTTTGAGCACGGTTCTTGCCCACGCCGACAGCGTTATAGATTGTGATGTGGTCTATCAGTTCGTGCAGTATAGAAACGGTCAATTCCTTGATGTCGGTATATTTATGCACAATATCAAAGAATTTGGCGGCGTTTTCGTTGTCGGCTTTTTGCTTTAGTGTTTTTTGCTGTAGTTCCGCGATTTTGGTTTGTAGTTCTGATTGTTCGGTTTCATATTCGCGTGAGAGGGTTAAAAACCTCGATTCCGCCAGCATACCCAGCGCGTTTTGCTCAAACAGACGCTTTATAATCACGTCCAACTCGGCGGCTCGGCTCTGATGCTTCCCTAAATCGCTTTGGGCTCGGCGAATATCGCGCTTGTTTTCCTCCGCCGACAACTGACGCGCATATTCCGCGAGATTTCCTTCATGCGTTTTCGCGAACTCTGCCTTTTTACGTATATCGTCCAAAACCAACCGCTCTAATGCGGGCACGGTGATATAATGCGAGGTACAGCGTTTGGTGTGCCGCTTGTAGAGATTACAAGAAAAAAACGGCGGCGTGCGGCGTTGCCCGGGATTACAGCGGGACAAATTATTGCCGCAGTCGGCGCATTTCAACAGCCCCGCGAAGATATTTCCCTCTTGTATCGAGTACGCGCCGCGCTTGGTTTTGATGAACCCCTGCACCTTGTCAAAGGTCTGTTCGTCGATTAATGCGGGGTGCATGTCCCGAACCTCGACCCACTCATCTTTTGGGCGGTATACGCAAGTTTTGTTTTTGAAGGATTTCGTCGTCTGCTTTTGTGACACCACATGCCCAAGGTATCCGCGGTTTCTCAAAATTTGCTGAACCGTCGTAAGTTCCCATTGGGTGGGATATTGCTGACATTTCAGCATTTGATATTTCCCGAAGGTTTTCGCCAAATATGCCCGGGGCGTAAGGATTTGCTGTTTTGTCAAATAAACGCGAATACTGTGGGGCGCAATACCCTCAGCCGCCATTTGGAACATTTTTTGTACAATCGGCGCGGTTTCGTAGTCCACAATCAGACGGTGCTTGTCGGCGGGGTCTTTCATGTAGCCATAGGGCGCGTGGGGTGCTTTGTATTCACCTTTGACCGCCATATTCCGCATGGTTGAACGGATTTTCTTTGAAATGTCCTGCGCGTAATACTCGTTTATTATGGACTTGAAGCCCATAATTTCATTCTCACCGTGAAAAGTGTCAATGTTGTCATTTACCGCGATTAGCCGCACATTGTTATCGGGAAAGAAAAGTTCCGTATAATAGGCGACCATAGCGTTATTTCTGCCCAGACGCGATAAGTCTTTGCACAGCACCGCCCCTATTTTCCCCGCTTCAATGTCCGCGACCATGCGCTTAAATGAGGGTCGCTCGAAGGTTACGCCCGAAATTCCGTCGTCCACATATTCATCATAAATTGTCAGCCCGTGCTCCAGTGCGTAACGCCGCAAAATGTCGCGCTGATTGCCTATACTGTTGGATTCAGCGTCGCCGCCGTCGTCACGCGAAAGGCGGCAGTAAATCGCCGCGTTGTTTGCCTGCTGTTTCATTAGTCAGCCTCCTTTTCAGCGGCAAACAACCAAATCATTATATGGTTATTATACCCTAAAAATTTTTGAAAATCAAGCTTCTTTTTCCTCGTTTTTGATTGCTTCGACATCACGTTTGACGGCGGATTTTATGACTTCTATCAAGGATTTTTCGCCTATGTATCTTGTAATTACCCGAAATGTCGTATTGCCAATTATTGTTTCGTAGGCTTCACAGTTTGTATCAGCACTATCAAACATAAGACAATCCCCCCTATGTTTAATTTTATCTGTAAGGGATTGTCCAATATTACACGCAGGAAGATAATTTGGAAAATAAGGTTGTGATAATGTGAGTAACTCTCAACATACGGAATATCAGGGTGTAGCGGTGAATTTTAAAATTGGTATTCTAAAGGAGTTGCATAAACGGCAACTAATAACCCGCGATGAAATGGAAAGGGCTATAAAAAGCATAAATGGCAAGAACGATTGAGCCTGCGAAGGACGACCCATTCTCAAAGGTTTTATTTTTATTTTGATGTTTTTGTGTTGCAACCGACCGAACGTTGCGGTTGACGGTTCAAGTTTGCAAGATTATGACTGAAGCTAAAAAAACGACGCATTCAGCGGGTTTATTCCCGTTTGATAGTTTGGGCGAATAAAAAATAACTATCAACACGACGTTAATACCATATAATATCAAAATGTCGATAACTTTTTTGGAAAATTTTAAACTGAGGTATTGACAGGGGGGGGGCAACCGTGCTATAATAAATATTAGAAAAGTAGTTTTGCATTAAAACATGCGGATTTTTCGCCCTTGAAGTTAGATTTGTAATTTCTGAATTTTAAAAAGGGGTTGCTGTTTCAGGAATACAACACGAAGCAATTATATTGTGCGTGAGGTATATATTATGTAATGCTACTTTATAAACGGTTGGGGCGTTAGTGTGCTTAGTGTTTGAACTCTGCCGGTTTTTGCTCAAAATATACAACTAGAGAGGATTTTTTATGTGAATGATTTAACGCAACGTATTAAAACTAAAGAAATTCAGGCATTTCAAACCCTTCAGAACGACTACATAAGCATTTTTAATGACATAATGTTTCTTTTTGATGATTCCGCTACTGGTGTCCCAAGCGGTCGTGGAATTGTAGGTATGTCGATAAAGAAGATGCCATACAGCAAAACACTAACAGTAAAAGACATAAATGGCAAAATTCTCATCAATGCTTCAAAAAATACTGAACACAAAACTAAAAGCATATCTTCACTCAAAATCGGAAATCTTAAAATTTTATTTAAAGAAAACGAGTTAGTCGAAGTGTCAGAATATGCAAAAGGTGTAAAAGGTGCATTAAGTAACGTGCGGTTCACTCCCAGCGGGAAACTAACAGGCGAACGCTTGGATGCCGTTTCCCTTTCCTCGAAACCATTTGAGCCGATTCGACAGGGCGACGGTCATCTTGTTCAGCAAAAAGTCGTAGAGGCTATGAAAGAAATTACGCCTCGCATACCTTCGCGTGTGCCTTGGGGAAATATCGAAAATATTTTTACTATGCCTTCGAGTGAAACATTGCACCCCGTCTATAATTCGCAATTGGAAAAGCTTATGCGTTCATCTATTCGTTGATTTACGATTTTTGATAAAATAATGAGGATTTTATAAAAGGAGCGGGCGGGGTGTGTACGCCCCCATTTTTTTTGACTATTCTATGTCAGAATGTGCTTTAGAAATGGTACAATTTTCATTGTATAGCATTCCGAATTTATCTGCTTTTTCAGCCAAACCACAATCTTGTGTTAAGATACCTTTAGCACATACATATTCGTAAAAATATTTATATGCGTTCTGCGCGTCCTCATATGCGTCTTTAAAAATAAGTGTTGTAATTTCTTCATACAATGGAGGCTGACGTAAGTCCTTTAAAGTTTTAAATTTCTCATTGCTATAATTTACATCCTCTTTGTGGTAATCCGCATAACCTAAGTTGATTTTCATAACGTGGTTAATGAGCGGGAAAATTTCTTTTTTGAAGTAAACTAAAGCTGAAAAATAGTCATAAACTGCTATTAAACAGCTTTTTACAACTTCCGCGTCATTGCAGTGATATTTAGCGGATGTAAGCCTCATAGAATACGACATATCGTAACAAACCTTTTTCAGCTTTTCAAGGCATTCTTGACCCTTTTCAAAATAAACTGTTTTTTTCTCTAATTTTGCATAATCAAGCCCCTCTACCAAACCATGTTTTAACAAAACAAGAGCTGTTATAAATTGGGGGCAACATGAATTGTTTTCTCTTTTAAATGCCATTGTAGCTGGTCTTGAATTACAAATCAACCTAACAGGCTTTGAATATTCATAACGATGCAAATATTTTGAGTAGTCATAATACAAATCAAGATACATAGTTTCTCCTGTTAAATAAGAAACTATTGCAAGGTTGAATGCACGCAATTCATTATCAACATTTTTTCTTTGTTGGCTATGTTCATTTAATCTTTCTAAGGCTTCAATATATTGAGATACTTTGTAGGGGATGCGTTTATTTTTGCCTGTAAATGTTTCTATAGGTTCAATGACTTTATTTTTGAGCAGTTTATTAACGGCTTGAAGATATTGCCTTAATTCATCATTCGGTTCATTCGCTAGAGCTTTATCGACAATACCCTGCAAACCGCCTGCTTTATGATAGCAATCTGTTAATTTATCAAAATCAATTTCGACTACTTCTTTATTTACGCATTTGTAGAAGGGATTAATTTGCTCATCATCAATGAATGCCTTAAAATCAGGGTGTTTTTTAAATATATGGTCAACCAATGCCCATGTAGTCGTTGGCAATATGCAGTATTTATGAGTTACACTTTTATGATTAAGTATGTAACGAACGCAACCGACATTGTCCCTATCTTCTAAACGGGTTTTACTAGGGTTTAAGAAAACGTCAAGGACTGAAAAAGGAACGCTGAATAGATGGGGAAAGTTGTCGTCATTGTTTTTTTCTTTGCAGTGTTCTTTTGCTAATGCGAATATTCTCCGATATTTGGAGAGAAGTGAGTAAAACATACGTTCCCTAGCATCTTCGAGAGCCTCTCTATCCTCTTTTTTAAGATTATTTAATATATCTTTAAATTTGTGTTCAGAAAAACCAAATTCGGCTATTGTTACGTTATTAGATGCGGATTTATTAACTTGCTCTTGAGGTTGAATGTTAAAAGATTGAGTCATTGTGTATCACGCAACTTTAAATATGTTACCTTCCGTTTTAAACGGTCTGCCTTCAACCAGCCTTAAAACAGAAAAAAACGCAAACCAAAAAAGCAGTATCTGTCTCGTTTGAATAGGTGATATTCCATCTCTGTCCATACGATCAGCAGCCCTTTTAGCCGCATAATTAAAGTTATCTGCAAAATTCGTTTCAGCTAACCAACGCTTATTAGCTTCGTCAACTTCCCTGCAGTCACTAAATACATCTTTTTCAAGCCACTGTTTTGTTGCAGAAATAGCTTTTGACAAATCTAATGGCGCAAGAGGGGGCACTCCGTCAAGTTGATTAGTGAGTTTCTTGCGTAAAGCTTCTTGGTATATTGGGTCAATTATTATATCCTTTAATGTGCTTGCATTTAAATAATACTCCGGACTGCCCGGAATATTACCCATACAAGTTGTTATGTCCATTCTTGCACAATATTGTTTATCACACATTTTACACATTTTATAGCATCCTCGACGTTAGTCTATATATGCAAAGAATAATTACGTTGGCAAGTAACAACGCCAGCACCAACGGCACGAGGTATAGGGCGAAAGTCAACCATGGGGTGATCTCTGTAAAAATATAATATACTGAAACTAGTCCAGATATCACACTCATTGCAAGAATTAATATTGATGCCCCAATTATTATTGCATAACCTTTTTTGATAGCCCGAATGTCATAACGGATGGCTTCATGATATCCTTTCTCAGCTTTTCCCAACACAAATATTGTCACTCCCGACAAGGGAAAAGTCATAGTTGCAAATATTTTTGATATGCCATCAGTATCCTTTATTAAATTGACATCGCCAAAGCCGCTCCGCCATGTAAGAAACAGAACTACGATAGTAGTAATCGCCATTAGGAATATGGGTAAATTTTTCTTCCCAAATGCGACTATATATCTCATCATGCATAGTTTGCGCTCGCTCGCTAATTTTGAAGTAAGTGTATATTTTTGGACATATATATTTTTCGCCGAATATACTGTTGTTTAAGCTTATTTTTCGCAAAATTAGACTTATATTTACAATATTTAGATGTATATAGTGCAGAAAACAAGTGAATGTTATGGTTTTTAAACCATATTATAATAGCATTCTAAATCGTCCTTGCGTGATAGCAAATAATAACGAATAGTGAGCAAGCCAAAAAAACACCCATATCCTAACCTCAATTTTCGACATCCCCAACTCAATATCATCACTACGACATATTATTTTTATTCCGCGATTTATCTTATCCACCCAGTTATTCCAATTTTCTTGACAGCTATGAGAATCATAATGCGCACAAATCATGTCAAGCCAATTTTTTGTTATTAACAACGCCTCCGACCAACATAAAGCGTCCTCAGAAATACATTGAGAAGAAAGGCGACGCGATAGTTGCTCTTGATAATCCGCCGATTTTACTATTTCCATTAGTCCCGTTTTTCTTAACAAATTTTCTGGTGGATAATTTGAAATATAGCGGAATATATCATTTACAGTCATTGGAACACCTGAATAAACAACAAACATCAGCCATATAATATAATATTTTCTAAGAATTAGTAAAAATTATGTTCGTATTACGCCCTCTTTCTGAGCAATTAAACAAATCCATTCCGAATCAATAACCCTGTTTGAGGCTGTTTCATCTGGACGTTTGGATAATTATAAACCCATTTCTACAAACTGACATCATTAATTGTTTTAGGCGAATGATATTGAAATATCCGTTCGCCTAACCCTTCCGCAACCCCATCAAGCAATAATTTTTCATTTGTGTTGTCTGTTTTCCGTAGACTTTTTCATAAGATGCCTTTGTACATGGTCGAATCACACGAGAATCTCACTAAGTTGTTTTTCTGATGTTTATCGAACCACTCTTGCAACCTCGAACGCATAATTTCATAACCCTGTTCGCCTTCAACGGGAGAATAATTCGCGGATTCCGCTAATTGTAAAACTGTTTGGAAATCTAAATATCTGTCGTTTGGATATGATGTGGTTTCATATTGGGCAAAGAATATACCGAATAAATCTGGTTTCATCTTATTTTCACGTGATATTTCTTTAGTCGCACATTCGCGAATCAAGTCGTAATACTCTTTCATTGCAGACTCTCTTTTAATCGCGTACCAATTCCAAACTAAACAGACCTTACCATCATTTTTTAAAATTCTGCTAAATTCTTTTTTACATTCGTACTCATCGAACCAGTGGAAAGAATGAGCGGCTACAATTAAATCTGCCATGGCGCTCGGCAACGTGGTTTTCTCTGCTGTTGCCGTAATAATATGCAAATTTGGATTATGACCGTACGCGAGCGTCAATTGTTCGCGCATCGCTTTATTAGGCTCAACGGCATAAACAATACTCCCTTGTTCAAGCAATAGACTTGTAAATTTTCCCGTTCCTGCGCCGACATCAATAACGACAGGAGGCATATTAGTATTATTTATATTTTTAAACACCTCTCTCACTATCTCTTTGGGATAAGAGGGGCGTGCTCGATGATAAACGCCAGCTTTCTTACTAAAACGTTCTTTACCATCTGAAATTAACATATAAATTTCCTTGCTGTGTGTGTTTAGTTCACGGTAGGAAGGTGCTTCTTTTATATTTAAGTTTATTACGAATTTTTAAAATATATTTATTTTCTGTTCTCTCAAATTTTACAAACGATTATTATGTACGACACTTCTAATATCATGCAAAATTTCAAAGTTGGTGTGTTGAAGGAGTTGTATAAACGTAATCTCATAACGCGCGAAAAGCTTGAGCAAGCTATAAAAATCTGTAAAAGGCAATAATATCACGTGGAAGTGTGTTCTTATGAAGCGCGTGGCAGCTTATTGTCGGGTTAGCACCGAAGCGGACGACCAGTTAAATTCGTTAGAGAATCAAAAAAGGTATTTTGAAAAATATATCGAAAATAATATTGAGTGGGAATTTTGCGGACTTTATATTGATGAGGGTTTGAGCGGCACAAGTGTTGATAAGCGCGAAGGGTTTAAGCGGATGGTCGCTGACGCTGAAAATAAAAAATTTGATTTACTGTTGACAAAGGAGATTTCACGCTTTGCGCGGAATACTTTAGACAGCATATTTTATACGCGAAAGTTGAAGGGGTTAGGCGTTGGGGTGGTGTTTATGAATGATAACATAAACACGCTGGATTCAGACGCAGAATTAAGATTAACAATTATGTCGAGCATAGCCCAAGAGGAGAGCCGCAAGACAAGCGAGCGGGTGAAATGGGGACAAAAACGGCTCATGGAAAGAGGCGTTGCCTTCGGCGCAAAAGCATTAGGATACAACCTAAAACACGGCAAATTGACAATTAACGAAGATGAAGCAAAAATTATAAGATTAATTTTCGACCTGTATTTGTCGGGCATGGGAGCACACAACATAAGCAAAGAGCTTGATAATCGAGGAATCCCCACGCCAAACGGCGGCACACGCTGGAACGCTGTTCGCGTATTGCGAATCCTCAAAAATGAGAAATATATCGGCGTGCTGAAACAGAAAAAGAAAATAACGGTAGATTATCTAAGCCACAAGCGCAAAACCAACGAGGGCGAGGAAAATTTCATTATCGTGGAGAACAGCCACGCGCCCATTATCGAGAAAGAAATATTTGACAGGGTGCAAAATGAGATTGTGCGCCGAAAAAATGTAACCGTTGAAAAAAGCCGATACTCCAACCGTCATGTGTGGAGCGGTAAGGTCAAATGCGCTTATTGTAATTCGTCTTTTAAGCGGAAAATTAACAACAGTACGTCGAATAGTCCGCAGATTATTTGGCAATGCTCCGAGGCTGAAAAGTACGGCAAAGAAAAAATCAACGCGCAGGGCAAAAAGGTTGGCTGTAACTGTAAAATCGTTCCTGAGTGGGTCTTGCGGGAAAATTTCTTAGCCGTCCTAAATGTGGTTATTGAAAACAAAGATTTTGTTGTGCGGGAACTAAAAGAGCGTGTGCGCCGCGCTATTGCTGAATGTCCCAACAAAGGGGACGAGTTAAAGGAAGTTCTGATGGGGCTTGATAAATTATCTGATAGAAAATCAAGGTTAATCGAGATGCACCTTGACAGGCTGATTAGCCTTACAGAATATAAAAAAGCCTATGCACAGTACGAAAAACAGCAACAAACCCTGCAAAAGCGTCTGTCGGTCTTGGATGGTGAAAATAAACTTGCGGCAGATTTGGAACAGAAACTTGACAGCGTAGACCAAGCAATCGAAAATTTGGCGCGGCTTATAGAATTCGGAGATTCAATATGCTCCGAGGTGCTACACAAGGTTGTTGTTGAGGGCAGGGATAAAATGTCATTTTACCTAACGACAGGCGAAAACAAAAACCCCGCCTTTTTTAAAATACCCCTTTTGATACGCCAAGACTTGTGAGTGAGATATCTTTGTTAGCAGATATATTGAGCGCAGAGTCGGTTAATGTGATATCCTTATCCAGTGCGATAACTGTAGAGCCTACAGCATTATTTACTGCATTACCAAAAGAGGTATAACGGCAGATTTTGCTTGCCGACGAAGTCGGAAATGACGCCGACATGCGGCATTTCAAAATCAACCACTAAAAAGCGGTTTACCTCGGCTTATTATTCCCGACTTTATCAAAACATAACAATAGAAGTCTATATCGGAGTGTAGCAAGTTGGCACTCCGACTTTTTATAAAAATTCTTGTTCCTACTGTGAGTGTTTCCAATTCTTGGCAGGGGTGTTTTTTTGTTTGTGTTTCTAAGTTTGGGCGGGGTGCGTTCGCGTCGCCAAGCGGTCGCTGTCGCGCCGATCAGCGCCGCTCACGCATTATCCTAACACCGAAGAACACGCGGCAGGGGCGTTTTTTTGTCCTCACTCAAAAATCGCAAAAAGCGGGACAAGTGGTTTTTGCGTCCGAAGCTCCGACTAATGCCGCCCATGTGGTGGGAATTGTCCGCGCCCTACGGGGTCTTTCACGGAGCTTCTCCCTACAGACAGCGGTGAGGGCTAAAGTCCCGACTAATGCCGCTCCCATGGCTGGATTTGTTCGCTTCCCGTGGGGCTTTTTGTGCTTTTGGCTAAAAAGTGCGGGAAGGGCGCACTTACACAATCGCACCGCGATTGTCCAACATTCATGCGGGTTTGAGGGTTCTTGCGAGCTGAAACGTCGGAGGTATTTTTAACGCCGATTTATCATCTCAGCGTTAAAATTATCGGCAGGGGGTCGGGGCGGTCTGCTGTGGGTGCGGCGGCGTACAGAGCTGGGGAGAAGCTGAAATCGGTGGATGCGGCGGCGTATCGGGCGGGCGTAGAGTTAGAGGGCGACGAAATAACCCACGACTACACAAGAAAACAAGGCGTTGTGCACAAGGAAATAATTTTGCCCGATAACGCGCCCAAAAATTACGAAGACCGCGAGACCCTGTGGCGAGCGGTAGAAGCAAAGGAAAAGCGGCGCGACGCAAGGCTGGCGCGGGAAATCGAAGTCGCGCTACAAATAGAGTTTGACTTAGAAGAACAAAAAGCCCTACTCTGTGAATACATAAAAGAAAATTTTGTTGACAAGGGTATGATTGCCGACTTTGCCGTGCATAATAAAGGCGACGGTAATCCCCACGCGCATATTATGTTGACTACCCGCCATGTTTCGCCCGACGGTTTTGGGGGTAAAAACCGCGACTGGGACGAAGACATTGAGCTTTTAAAATGGCGCGAAAACTGGGCGAAAATTAATAATCAAAAGTTTGAGGAAAAAGGGCTAGATTTGCGAATAGACCATCGCTCATACAAGGAACAGGGCATTGACCGCGAACCGACCATACATTTAGGACACAAGGCAACGGCGTTAGAGAAAAAAGGCATACACACCGAGCGCGGCGACAGAAACCGCGAAATCCAAAAACGCAACGCCGAACGCGCCAAACAAGCGGAGCGCAAACAGGAAGCCACTGAAATTCCCGACATTGAACCTACCACCGAAAAAACCGCAAAACACCTAAACAAATTAAGAGATGACTACATCACGCTTGAAAAAGACTTATCCGAGCTAATAACAACGCGCAATGAAATTAGAGAAGAAATCCCCCGCTTAAACTTCCGTGCCGAAAATATGGACGAACACGCCAAAAACATTGAAGCCCTACAGAGCAGAATCGCAGAACTACAGCAAACCCGCCAAAACCTAAACTTTTTACAACGGACAAAAAAACAGGAAACCAACCAAGCACTCAAACACGCCGAACAGGAAACACGCCGCGCCGAGATATTTTTCAAAAACCGCTTCGGCATAGACCCAAACCAAACCCCAGACGAAATCAAACGCCTACAAAAAATAGTCCGCGAAAAACAAACCGACCTAAACACTAAAAACGCCGCCATACTAAACATCATGGACACCCAAGACAAAATCCTCTTAGACTACCACACCCAAAAACTCATCGTCCAAACCCGCCCCAACAGCCAACAAATAGACAAACTTTTGGAACACATGAACACCCCGCCCGAATCCGTCCGTGACCGCCTCCTCCAAGAACGAATCGACCGCCGCCTAAACATCATCCCCGACCAAGATTTCCAGCGCGTTATCGAAAAATTACCCCAATACCAAACACAAACCCTAATCGAACAACGTAAACGCGCCGAAACGGTCAAGCGTGAACAAGAAAAATCGAGGGAGCGCATCCGAATAATCGAACGAAGCCGTTAGAAAGAAATCAACTGCGAAAATTTTTAATTTCCCCTAATTTATATATCTCCATAGAACTCCGTGCCTTAATTGCCTTAATTTCCGCTTCATTATCTAATAATTTTTGCATAGATAAGTGCACCGCTTTTTCAAAACGCTGAACAAAACCCGTATCTTTCAAAGATATATTCGGCAGGGTTTCTTCAAAAATATTCGCCCAGATTTTATCTGCAACAATTTTACCCTCATCTTTAGTAAATGGTTCTAATGGTTGTCCGTTTATTTGCTTACCTTCAGCAGTATATGTTGTTTTACTCCATTCACCTGTTTTATCCAGTTCGGACAACGTAACACTAACATTGCGGTTAATATGAACTCTAAGGGTGTTTGTTTCGAGCGAAGCCGTGCCACCCCAATCCCTCCAAGACGCCGCCAAAACTTCCTTGCCATCACCTTCCTTTATCCTATGCTTATGCCCGTGCCCCTTTTCTTTAGTGCTTGTTGAATAAATAGGAATACCGCGACGATTTTCTTTGACTTTAAGGGCGTTTGTTACGCTGTTCGTCACCAAATAACCGGCCTTCTGTACAGCCAAAAATGCCTTAAATGATTCGATAGGTTTATACATTTTAAAATCACCTTCAACTTTCCTTGCAAATTTACGAATCCAATTACGCAAAATTCATTGTTAAAATTAATCGGCAATCTTTAAAAAAACACTTTTTTATGAATAAATTATATTTTTACCACATCAACTTCACACCACATATTCTATCACATTATTTTATCTTTTACAACATATTTTTCAAAATAATATTGTAAAATATTTTTTTGATTTTTAATTTGCCTCTATTTACAATTTCTTTCAATAAAGTTTATAAATTATCGGTTATACATAAAGTAGGCATGATAGATTCGCGTATATCGAAAACGATGAATCGCATAGCGAACAATAAACACGCTGAAATAATAAACCTATTATTATCCATATTCATGTTTCCCGTTGGACTTTTCGTAATTAAAGCGCCTATTGCTGAAAGCATATTATTATCAGCTTCATTTTTTTTGGTTACACGAATTTGGATAATTCATTTTAAAACTTCTGAAATTAACGAGGATACATCTTCTGACATCGGAAAGCTTGAAAATGTCAATAAAAATGTAAACGCAATGAACACTACTGTAAACACAATAAACACTAATACAAACACAGCAAACGATACTGTAAATACAATAAGCGACAATGTAAATATGTTAGCTGTTTCAATAGGTGAACTGAGCGCTATTACTAATTATCGTAAAATAGTTCTAGAAAATTTAGCAGATACAGCACAAAACCTAAGCAAGTTAAGTGATACAGAAGAACAAACATTTTTTTATCAGTGGTATAGAAAAGAGTTGACAAAGCTAACAAAAAATCTGCGCAATACTAATGACAGCAAATACGTCAGGTTTATGGTCTATAGATTGCACGACGAGGAACATCAAATCTATAAAGTATTTGAGAGTAAAAGGAATAGGTTTTTCTATGCTCCTTGTACCTGCAAAAGCATCAAATGGTGGTTAAACCCCTATGGCGAGTGTTTCACAAAGTTTATTCATAAAAATGTCCAAAGCGGAAATATCGAACAGGTTCGCCGAATTTTTATTTATGAAAATGAAAAGGAGTTCCGTAGCGCACTTGTTAAATTTGCCTTTGTCCTTCATAACAATGGCGTATACAAATTTAAAATAATTTCAAAAACAAGATTTGACGCCCGTTTTAATACAAGAAATGGAACCGGCAATCACAAAGCGGATTTTGGCATATTCGGAGAAGAATATGTGTGGGAAGTTACAAATGGTACTGATGAGGGCGGCCCAATAAGTGGCGATTTTTCTATGGATGAAAATAAGGTTAATTGGTATAAACAATTTTTTAACGAGATGTGGGATGAATTGGACGATTACAAATTTAATGACAATAAGATAGGTAATGAAATAGTACTAGCATGTGCAAAATATGCAGAACAGGGTATCACAAAGTTACCTAAACTTTACGAAGATTACGAAAAAGAAAAAGCCAGAAAAACAGCTTGATTGTTTAAAAATAAGTTCTTGTGCAAATTAAATCAACATGCGGAAAATAACAGTTGTGTTTAAAGAGAAAAACTAAAAAATCTGGATGGACGCTTACATTATTGCCTCTGCATTGAGCGGTAGCCGCTCTTGGCAGGGGCATCTGTGTTAGCATCCTTCCAGTTAATGGGAGTGCGCAACTATACAATTTCTTCGAAATTGTATGTATTTTTGAGATAATGGACAAACCATGCCGAATAAACTAATTTCAAGTACGTTAAGGCAGGGGGCTCGTAAGATGGCGATTTTTTACATGGATGTAAAGATTATCGGCCGCAGTTCGGGACGCTCCGCGATCGGCGCGGCGGCATATCGAAGAAGCGCAAAAATGCACTCAATAGCCCATGCCGCATACCAAAGAGGCGAAAAAATAATCGGCATAGGCGATAAAGTAACCCACGACTACAGGTCAAAGGGTGGTGTGGTGTATAGTAAAATTATGTTGCCCGATGACGCACCACCCGAATTTATAGACGCGCAAACCCTTTGGAACGCCGTCGAAGCAAGCGAAACACGCAAAAACGCCCAACTCGCACGCGAAATAATAGTCGCCCTGCCCAAAGAATTCAACCTATCAGAACAAAAAGTGGTTTTAAGGCAGTACATAAAGGAAAACTTTGTCAGTAAAGGTATGATTGCAGACTTTTCTATCCATGACAAAGGCGACACCAACCCCCACGCCCACATAATGCTCACAACCCGCAATATTTCACGAAATGGCTTCGGAAATAAAAACCGCAACTGGAACAAAAAAGAAAACCTATTGGAATGGCGCAAAGCTTGGGCACATATAAATAATGATATGTTTAAACGCAAAAGACTAACCCAACGCATAGACCACCGAACACTCAAAGCACAGGGCTTAGACCAAGAACCGACCATCCATTTAGGACATGAAGCGGCGGCATTAGAAAAGAAAGGCATCAAAACCGAGCGCGGCGATTATAACCGCGAAATCCAACGACGCAACACCGAGCACACCAAAAAGGAGGCAGAAATCATGGAATTACAAAAACCAGAAATCGACGACCCAAAGAAACTCACACAAAAACCGGAACACATAAACAAATTAGCGCCCGACCCTGCACCAAACGAAATAATCACTAAACTAAAAACCGCAAACCGCATGAACCAATTACCCCAACAACAACCGCCCACACCAACAACCCAACCCACAAAAAAACCAAACATCATACAAAGAGTAAATCACACAAGGCAACTACGCAAAAAATATACCCGACCCATACATGATTTACATATCCTGACAGCGGAACGCAACATCAATAAAAATGAAAGCTTGCATTTAAAATTACACTCCGAAGAAATGGACGAACACGCCAAAAACGCCCAAACAGCAAACCAACATATAGCGGTGTTGGAAGCAGATTTTAAAAATTTGCATTTTTGGGAAATCAGACGCAAACAAAAGTTAAAAAAGACAATAGAGCAAGCAAAAACCGACAGCCGCATAGCAAACTATCACTTTAAAATAAAATACCGCATTACACCCGACCAAGCCCCCTCGGAAATCAAGCGGATACAAAAACAAATCCATATCCTTGAGTTTAAAATTGAAAAGCAAACCCACCAAATAGCAAGACTTTCACAAGAAGTTGACATTGCCAAACGCGAATATCTCCGACAGGGGCACATGGTCAAAAGACGTTCCAAGCAACCCAGAGTTTTAACAAGCCGCCGTCAAAGCGTTTCTGAGCTAATAGGCAAACTTCGCGAAAAAACAGGAAAAGCAAGGGGGAAAGCTGTCAAGCGAATTAAGTCAAATAAAAATAAAACATTCTAAGGGGCATCTATTATGATGGGCAAAGAACCAAATGTTCTAAGATATAAATTTGATGAAGACAGAGACGAAGCTGAGGGTATATTTTTTTATCGCGTAGAAAGTATTGATGCACCTGTCAAAAGTATAGCGGAAATGCAGGGCAGGTCGGCGCAGTCGCAAGAAAAACGGCGAAAGCTACGCACTTGGATAGCGCATGAGAAACAACTTGATAGGGAAATCGAACAATTAGAGCACGAAATAAGGATTGCGAAGCGTGATTTTAAGGAAAATTTCGGTATTGAACCCGAAGAAGCTCCTGCTGAAATAGAGTGCATACGAGAACAAATCCGCGAAAACGAACATGCCAACAACATCCGAAACGCCCGAATATCAGAGCTTACAGAGTTACAAGAGGCTATTGAATTAGAGTATAAAACGCAAATGTTACCTTTTGACCTTCTCCCCGATAAAGAAGAAATGTATAGATTGTTAGAAGATCTGGAGGAATTAACAAAAGACACTGATGAAAAACAAATATATAACGAAACTAAAAGTCTGATAAACACCATCACGGACGAGACTTTCAAAAAAAGTATTGCAAAGTTGCCAATAGAACAAGTTCAGGTTCTAATAAAAGCTTGCAAAACAAAGGGAAAACACAACCTGTAGCGAATCTGATGAACATAAATTGACGTGGGCTATAATGTCGCCGTCCCCATCGGCGGCGCTTACGCTCAAACCCCTCGCGCCCTCTCGCTCATCGCTCCGAAGTCGCGCTTCGTTACGCGAGGGGATGCTACACTTCGCGCACGCGGAAGTGCATGAACCTTCGCTCCGCTCGCTTGCACGCCGCCTGACGGCGACCAGAAAGAGGGCGCGCAGAGTAAAAGAAAGATTCCGAGGAACGTTATCAACATCTAAAAAGGAATTAGCGAATACTTAGAAAGAATGTAACGGAGAGGAAAGAAGCGTTAAATAAGTCATTAGGTTAATTAGTTTACATAAAATCTCCTGAAAAGCAATCCCCGAATTTGAGCGCGTCCGATGTGTGTTCTTCCCGCATGTCGGGCGCGTTCTTTGCTAACAAAGTTTTCAAAATCTGTTGACTGCCGCCTTATTTTGGGATATAATTTAATAAGTTTATAAATCCAAGCGGCGCAAATAATTTGATATATCATGGGTTATACGTGGGATTTCGGCGCAGAAATTACAAGTTATATTATGAGTTTTTTAATTCAAATTTTTTCGGGTATCGTGTCAGCCTTTTTGCGTCTTTTCGGAAGGCAACCCAAAAATCCCTACAAAGCCGCCGAACACACCACACGCGCAACAAAAAATCCCCCCGCCAACAGACAATTAATGAGCGCGGAGCCTCACGGAATTTTCTTTGGGAAACAATACAATCAATATGTCATAAAGCCCGAAGAAACCGACGGACATGTTTTAGTGGTCGGGGGTACGGGCACGGGAAAAAGCTCATGTATCGCCATCCCCACACTCCAAAACTGGAGGGGAACAATATTTGCAGTTGATATTAAGGGTGAGTTATACAAAAACACCAAAGACAACCGCAGAAACATTAAACTTTTCGACCCCGAAAACAAAAATAATCGCTATGTATATGACCCCTACGTTTTCTTAAATCAAAGCACCAATCCCGCGCAGGAAGCCCGCGCGATCGCCCAAGCCGTCATACCCCTGCCCCACGATGTAAGAGAGCCGTTTTGGATTGAGAGCCCACAAATAATTTTAACAGGCGCAATTCTGCACTATCACCACGCAAAATGTAGCTTTATCGAAACCCTCCGCAACATTCAGAGCCAAAACGCCCAAACCCTAATAAAAATCATATCCGAAAGCTCAAACGACAAAGCAAAACTATGCGCCAAATCCTTTGAGGGCATGGACGGCAAGGTTTTAGCGGGAATTTTCACCGAAATCACACGAGGCATAATCGCCCTTGTGACCGACGACGATATTGTCGCGGCACTATCTTATGAAGAAACTAAGGAAATCATATCCCCGATGGACTTAGAAAGCGGCACGGATGTTTATATCAAAATCCCCGAATATTTCTTGACTCAATGGAAAAGCCTTCTAACCCTCATGGTTAATCAGTTTATCAGCTTTTTTGAGCGGCGCAAAGAAAGCCCTGACAACCGCCCGATATTGTTTTTATTAGACGAGTTCCCGCGCCTCGGCAAAATCCCTGCCATAACCGACGCATTAGCAACCCTGCGCTCCAAAAAAATTACTATCTGCATAATTATTCAAAGTTTAGCCCAGCTCAAAATGATATATTCGCACGATGCGCAGGAAGTCATCGCCGACACATGCGCTTTTAAAGCCGTATTAGGCGCGACCGATGCAAACACACAAGAATACTTCTCAAAACTCGTCGGCACATACGAGAAAATCCGAAGCTCTCACTCACAAAACTATGACCCCTACATAGGCGCACCCACAGGGCATAGCACCCAAACCGCGCAGGACTACGAAAAACGCATCATAAAACCCGAAGAATTTGCCGCCCTGCAAGACCAACTCATTCTGCTATACCCTCTGCCCAAAAACTTTTGCAGAGTGCGAAAATTGCCATATTATATAAACAAGGGCCAATCTAATTCTACGCCAAACGCTTCGGGAGATATGCCGCTTGAATAATTCCCCTGTCCCATACATCAAAAAAAATATAGGCTATAACACTTTAGGCTTTTTAGTACTGATAACATTAGGCTTCTACGTCCCATATTTCTATAGTAAATTCATACCGAAAATAAACGCCATGACGCAAACCGCGTTCGGCACGAAAATCAAGGAATTTAAAACGGGCCTTTTTGCGGTAGGCTGGGGCATAATTCTTTCGCCTTTTTCCTTTGTGCTTGCAAAGGCGCTCATTTCAAATGAGGGGCTTAACTCAACAGTCACAGCGATACTGAACTCAACAAATACGCTGGTGCTTGTCGGGGTTATAGCGGCGTGGTTGGTTTTGGTTTTTGTTATGTATGGTTATGGCATGGGCGCGGTGCGCGGCTGTAATAAGCAGTTATTACAACTTGCAGAGTATTATATGTGTGATGAAGTAGAGAAGATATTGGACGATTATGGGTACACTTTGGAAAATCTGAAACCCTTAGAATCAAAGGGTATTGCTATGGAGAAATTTAATCTTGCAATGGCTAACGCGCTAATAGAGGAGCATAATAAAAGTCTCCTGTTCGGGCGCGATTAGGGGCGTGTCATGCTTGGACGAAAAAGATAAACGCACCCATGTAGAAACGCTTCAATCCCTGCAAAGGGACATCAACTTTTTAAAGAAATCCAGCGCAAATAATCCCTCGCTTGAAAAAATTATAGATACCTTGCGAAACTCCCAGACCCAACTTTACGAAGCCCTCGCCCAGCACGGCGTAACAGCTGAAGAAGTGCATAAAATCATAGTTGAAAACAGCGACAAACAACTCATAAACGAAATAATGAAACTACAAGGTCTAAAAGACCACATCAATAAACAACTCATTAACCCCGACCTAACCCCCGAAAAACGTCAGTCCCTCGAAAAATCCCTCACCCGAACCACCCAAGCCCACGCCGATAAATGGCAAGAAATCATCAACAGCCCACGCAGAGCCGACCTAATCCGCAAAATCGAGCAAGCCCAAGCAAAACAACTCAAACGACAAAACCGCACACGCGACCGAACCCCCGACCACGAACGCACACGTTAAAATTAACACACATGAACTATGTGGGAAACTGCCAAGTTACCAACAGCCCACAAGCGGAACTATTTATAACTTCAAGCACAGCAGTTAGGCACAAAACCCAAAGACAGCTAATAAAAAACCACATACATAAAACAACGTAATTTTTGGGGTAAGCAGATAATCATTCAAATCACCACTTCATTTTTTAGTTTGCCCCCATTTCATGCGGATTTTTTGGACAATCGTAAACGCCTATACATACTTCCATATAATGGAAATTACGTTTGTCCTAATTTTTCCACAGAAATAAAGGGATTTTTGAAATTATAGGTGATAAAAATTTCTTTGTCTTTGGAGATTTCAATCTTGTCAATCAGTTTCATTAAAATGGATTTATCCACAATGTCAAAATGGGATAATTGTTTAATCAGTTCCTTGTAGTCGCTTTTTGTTGCGGGGCGGGTCTGCTGTTGTTCCAATTCGGCAAGACGGCGTTGCAACTGTTGCAACTCTGTTGAATATTTGCGGGATACTTCAAGCAAAATAGTCTCATCAATTAATCCTTTGAGCTTATCAACGTACAAGTTTTTGATTATTTGGCGAGTATCATCTAATTTTGCCTTAACTTGCTTTATCTCCTCGCTTACGTTACCCTGTTCTTGCGGCTTCAGACACGAAAACTGTTCACAAAAATCATCTTTTAACGTCTGCTTTGCAATCCTCTGCAATTCGTCAAGAACGTATTTTTCAACAAAATCTTCCCGCAAAGCGTTACTATGGCATGCTTTAAGCCCAAATCGCGAATAAGCAAGACATAAAACATAGTAACGAGGCATACCGCCTCTATAGGTCATTTTTCCGCCGCATTCCTTACAAAACAGCAAACCATTCAACAGATGGCTTCTCTTTCCGTTTTTCACATAATTATTTGCCTTTTTGTTCAGCAAAATTTGTGCGCTCTCGAAGTCCGCAACTGAAATAATGCCCTCATGTGTAGCTTCTGCCGTTACCCATTCTCTAAAGGGTACAATTCGCGTTTTATTAACCTTATAATTGACTTTTTGCGTTTTTCGCTGTGTTAAATTTCCGCAATAAGTAGGGTTACGCAATACCGCCCGAATATTTTCCCTGTCCCACAAAAAATACTTCACATTGATTGTTTTGTAGGTGGGAAGTGTGCGTTTCTTGTGCGCCGACGGACACTCCACGCCCTCGTCGTT
This sequence comes from Candidatus Bathycorpusculum hydrogenotrophicum, assembly GCA_009783705.1. Lineage (GTDB taxonomy): Archaea > Thermoproteota > Bathyarchaeia > Bathyarchaeales > Bathycorpusculaceae > Bathycorpusculum > Bathycorpusculum hydrogenotrophicum. The sequence continues at coordinate 37,813 of WRCX01000003.1, forward strand.
TAAGATTTCCGCAATAGCGACCGTGCTTTTGCCGCTCAGAAACAGCGCATAAATTTGCCGTATTACACCCGCCGTTTCTTCATCAATTAAAAGCCGATTGTTATTAGTTGGGTCTTTGATGTATCCATACGGTGCAAAACTCCCGATAAACTGCCCCGTTTCCTGCTTGGTCTTAAAACACGCCCGAACCTTTTTTGATATATCCTTTGCATACATTTCGTTAATTACTGCTTTGAAGGGGCTTATGTCGTTGTTTATCATATCGGACATTGTGTCAATGCCGTCATTTAGGGCAATATATCGCACATTTTTTGTTGGAAAATACCGCTCCAAGTAATAGCCCGTGTCGATATAGTCGCGCCCAAGTCTTGACAAATCTTTTGTGATTACAAGATTGATTTTCTTTTTTTCAATGTCTGTTAGCATACGCTTAAAGTCGGGACGGTCATAATTCAAACCGCTAAAACCGTCATCAATGTAAATCCCCGCAATATTCCAACCCTGCTCCAACACATATTGAGTTAGAAAATCACGTTGGTTGATAATGCTCTCAGACTGTTTGTTTACTTCATCCTCCTTTGACAGCCTTAGATACAAGGCGGTATTATATGTTGTTAGATAATCGTTAATCATTGGCTCACTTCCTCTCTCGAAGCGGCGTTTGATGTGATTATCTGCTTGTGGATATTTTCAAGATTGACTTGGCGAATAGCTTCGGCAAGCAACCCCTCAAAATCCATCCCACAATCAGTATAACAGGTATGTATTGTTATGTCAACTCTGCGAAAAACCATAAAAAAATCACCCTGTACATATTTATGCGCTGTATGGCGGGGATATTTTCAGTTTTTTGCATTATGTATTTTGCACCATATATTTTTATAGTTGCAACCGACCAAACTTTAAGAGGTTAACATGTCCAATTATGCGAGCTTGGAAATGAGGTTCAAAATTGGCATACTAAAAGAGTTACACAGTCGGCAACTCATAACGCGCGAGGAATTGGAAAAAGCTATTAAAAATATGGGTTAGAAAAATTTGTCTTTATGCGGTTGGCAGGGTTTTGGATGTTGACTTGCGGCTTACAAGGTACATCCCGGAGCCTATCAACAGCAGTCCAACACCCATTAAACTTAATTCTAAACCAAATGAGAATATTGCTTGAAAGACAAATATTGAGCCAAACACCATAAAAATAAGCGCGGTTGTCATTAATAGCGATTTATAGTATACTTCATTAGTAATTCCCATTTTTAACTCCTCAAAGCAGTTGCCAGTTATGTCTTTTTAACTTTTCCTTTTTTGCTGAAAATAATAAATAAAAAACGGTGGTGACACCGCTGTGGTTTATTTGTGGTTTAATTGCTATCACCGTAGTTTTGTCTTTCGTGCTAATTGTATACGCCGATATTATCAATGTATATCCAAGACATGCGATTATCGTAATAGCAAGCTATTGCAAGATATTTGAAACTGTCAGTCGTTTTCCCGCAATCAATGTATTCGTCGGTATTTTTGTTGATATACATTTCTTTGACTAAAGACCACGGTCCGCTAGTACTATTGGAACGATAGACATACACATGACTACCCCCGCCGGTTACCATCGAGTGTCCATATATGTAAATATGCCCTTTTACGCCCGCACTTGGCGTCATCGTTACAAGTGCCGTTGCATGGTAACCGAAACCGCCTGAATTTATATCACCGAATTGCGTATCGGGATGGTCTCCCTGCATCAATGAAGGGTCACGGACAAAAGCGCCGCCGCCGGTAGCTGTATTATCCTGCGCCACATGTGCCGCCCAACCTACTGTTGCAGGGCCTCTGAACTCATAAGTTACCTGTTGAGTAGTCGATGTGGTTACAGGTGTCCCTAAGCCGCCGCCCGGAATCACAGTAGCCACTGTTATGTCATATTTAACGTTGATAGTATATATTCCGGGAAGGTCGGGGTCGCAGTGCAATTTAAAGCTGTATTGAAACCCTCGCTCTTTCTGTGATGCCGATACAAAATTTGTTGCTGAATATTTTGTCCATGCAGAGTTGGAATTATAGTCGTGTTCGACTTTAAAGCCGAGCGTAGGGTCACCGAGAAAACCGCCGCCAAGACCTTGACCCATAGTTACAGCAGTAGTTATCATTGTTGGGTCTAGAATCATAATTGCACTGTAGATAGCGGCCAACGCTCCGCCCCATTCCTCGCCATTAGACGCGGGGCTGACTAAATGCTTTCTTTCATCAAAATCCAAGCCGCTAACAGCTTGACCGTTCGGCTTTGTCGCAGATACAGTAATTTTCATCTCAGTAATCATTTGACCGCCTGTGTATGCGACTTCCAATGCCGGATAAAATTTTGCGTCATTTTCTCCGCCCACTCTGTCTTGGGCTATCTGGACACCGTAATAGCCGGATGCAACCCCATTAACTGTGCCTGTTTTAACAGGGATGCTCACAATACGGCTGGGCGATGAACCGCTATCTTGCAACTCATCGTTTCCTGTGTAGGCTGTTCGATTGTCGTCTGTATACAAATTTGAGTCTGTATCTGTACCGCTGACACCGCCAATTAAAAATAACGATGCCATAAGGACAGTTACAAGACAGATACTTATTATTTTAATCGTTTTCATATTTTTTCACTTTTCATCTTACTCATAATATGAGTGACGAGAGAAATCATAAAATACATATTTAAACTTTTGGAAATAATAAAAATAGTGTAAAAAAATGCTTGACAAAGGCGGGGGGGGGTGCTATAATGTATAATAGGAGTAGCGCAACTGCATAGTTTTGTATCAAATTTAACAGAATAAATAAAACTTTGGGGTATCCCTCTGCGCTTACAATATTTGATTATGGATAAAAACACGCCAACTGAATGGCGCGATTTAAGTCCTTTTATTTCTGTGTGCCAGTGCCGGTAAAACTTTTTTCACTGCTTTAATTATGGGCGGTCCGGCTAACAAGATAAAAGGTATTTCTGTGGCTACTGTCCAAACAAAAAGGGGCAAGACGTAAACAACATCGAAAGGCACTTTGAAGTGGACTAAAAACAAGGGGCTCACAAGCCACACTGTTACAGAAAGCAAAAGACCGCCTGTGATTTGCCCGACTACGGCACCTATAGCGTAACTTCGCCATTCTTTCCAACGAATAGAAACCACTGCAATAGCAATTAAACTTACAATGATGGTTGATATAAAAATAATTAAGAATGTGTTGGTTGACACCATTCCATAAGACGCAATGTCGGGAAGCAAGACAATCGAAAGAATCAACAATCCGGCAGTTGCTAAAGACACGCATGTAAGGGCTTGCTTCAAACTAATGTTTTTGGCTGACAAGTAACCAATAAGGAAAAACAAAATAAAATTGGCAGGAACACCCGCTATTAAACTTAAGAGGGGATTTCCGTGTGAAAATATGTCCATTATAAATATGCCCATCGCGCCGCTTATGCCGCCAACCCACGGCCCATAAAGCACAGCAAAAACCGCAGGAATAACCACTGCGGGAAGAAACGCTACGCCTAAAAAATTAATTTGCGCCGTTGCATATCCGAATGCCGCATAAAGTGAGGAACAAATAGCTATTACCGCGATGTTGTGAGTTGTAAGATTGATTTTCAATAGATATCCCCTAAAGTTGAAGGCACTTTAAATATTGTAAGTCAAATAAGTATTTCGTTTATTATGTTTAAACATGTCTAAACATTATGAATAAGGATAAAGTCAACTTGTGAAGAAGTGTCCAAAGCCATAAAAATCATAAACGGCAATAACGGTTGAGTTTGCGAAAAATAACCCATTGTCAAAGGCGTTTATTTTTTAGTTTGATGTTTTTAGTTGCAACCGACCGGACCTTGCGGCTATCCTGTCCAATCCTGCGAGTTTGAAACGGTGTTTTAAACCGGTATGCTGAAACCCGCATAGACGGCGACCTCTAATTTGTGCAAGATGAAAATGCCTAAAATATCAAACAATAAAAATTTTGTACAGACATTGACTCGGCGAGCATGATATGTTAAAATAGAATATGTAAAAAGTGGCAACTCACCATGCGCGAGTTTCGAGTTTTCGAGTTTTGATAGAGAGGAAGAAATTATGTGTCTAATTCTAAATATGCAAGCGTTGACGAGGCGGTAAAATGGACTATGGGGTTGGGTGAAAATGTTTGTAAAAATGCTCACAAATACAAAAATAAAGATAATATTTTGGAAGCTTTTGATGAAAAATTGCAATATGCAGATATAGCTAACTGGTACCCGAATAAGGAAATATTTTTTAAAGATTTCGCCAAAGAACTAAAAAACAGACTCATAAATAAAATAGATGAGAAAAATAAGTTAAGCAGAAAAATCTCACGACGCATACGTGATTTTCGCGCTAAGAGAACTATTGATAATAGTGTTGATTTACAAGAAACCGTTTTAGAAGCTCTCTTTATCTCGTCTCTACCTAACTGGTTAGCAAAATTTATAGACAAAGACAGTAAAGTAACGTCTACTCATTTTAACGGAAAAACTCATCATGATTGGAAGCATTATAAAAACGCAACATATACTTTAAAAAATCCAAATACATTTAGCACAAATTTACCGCAACTGCCGCAAAAAACATTAATACCTTAAAAGTGTAACATAATTTAAATGTCTTTGCAAACGGCGATTATAGTAGTAACGAGTGCTATATCGGGAGTAGCAGGGACTCTAGCGATTATTAGTTATTTTACTGATAAGATGGATTTCTTTTTTATTAGGCTACGTGGCGGAGTTCCAAAAGGCTTTTTGGTATTTATTACGGGAACAAATGGTGTTGGAAAGACAACCGTATCGAAAAAAGTAGCTAGAAAATTAGGAATTGAATATATTAATGTTAATCATTTAAGAGAAACTCTTCGTGCGGAAGAACATCTTTTCCAATCAAATTATCGTTATTCGATTTTAAAATCTTCTTCATATTTGTTGCCAAGTTCAGAGGAGTTTAAGATACAATGTGAAGTAATGAGTCCGGCAATCAAACAACTTTCGATATATCTTCAAAATATGGGTGAGAGCAGTGTGTTTGATGGAATAAACATTTCACCTGCAAGATTACTTGTGTCCGGATTATCCGCTCATTATATACTGTTTGTAAATTTACAGGTATCAGAGGATAAACAAGGAAAAGAGAAATTGTTAGAAAGGCTAAACTCCAAAAATATAGAAAACAAGGTTAAAGAAAGAAATTCATATCTCAATAACATAGACAAAATAATGGCAACACGTCATGTAATAGATGAGGATTTTGCCACAGTTAATGAAAAGATTACTAGCAATCACAATATACACACAAAAGTGATAGATACCACAAATATATCTGCGGAAAAGGTTGCGGGCATGATTATGAGTGAAATTCGCAAAATTAGATGATGCCAAATTCACACAAAACCTACTAAAACTATAAAAGTAATATAAGAGTAGTTATAACACACGGGTGCTGTGTTTTTATGAAGCGTGTCGCGGCTTATTGCAGGGTTTCGACCGAGCAAGATGACCAGTTAAACAGCTTAGAGAATCAGAAAAGGTATTTTGAGCAGTATATTGGCGGAAATTTTGACTGGGAATCTTGCGGTTTATATGTTGACGAGGGCATAAGCGGCACGAGTGTTGAGAAGCGTGTTGAATTTCAACGGATGATAACGGACGCTGAAAATAAAAAATTTGATTTGTTGCTCACAAAGGAAATAAGCCGTTTTGCGAGAAACACGCTTGACAGCATATTTTACACACGCAAGTTAAAGGGGTTGGGTATCGGGGTGGTGTTTATGAATGACAACATAAACACGCTTGATTCTGACGCAGAATTAAGACTAACAATTATGTCAAGCATCGCCCAAGAAGAAAGCCGAAAGACCTCCGAGCGGGTACGCTGGGGACAAAAACGACGCATGGAACAAGGCGTAGTCTTCGGGTCGGGCGTATTTGGGTATCATCTCGAAAAAGGCAAACTCTCCATAAAAGAAGATGAAGCCAAAACCGTCCGACACATATTTGACCTGTATTTGTCAGGCATGGGAATTCACCGCATAAGCAAAGAGCTTGAAAACAAAGCCATACCCGCACCAAAGGGTGATGAGCGATGGAAAAACGCGACTGTGTTGCGTATGCTCAAAAACGACAAATACACAGGAACACTAAGACAAAAAAAACAGATAACAACCGACTTTCTAAGCCACAAACGCAAAACCAACGAAGGCGAAGAAAACTACATCACCATAGAAAACAACCACGAACCCATCATAACCACCGAAACATTCAACAAAATACAAAAAGAACTTACACGCAGAAGAAACGCTACAATAGAAAAAGGACGATACTCCAACCGACATGTATGGAGCGGAAAAATCAAATGCGCTTACTGCAACTCAACCTTCAAGCGCAAGGACATGAAAAACGCTGACAGAACATTTTGGCAATGCACCGAAGCGATGAAGTACGGCAAAGAAAAAGTCAACGCCGCAGGGCAAAAAGTGGGATGCAACTGTCAAACGGTACATGAGCAGTTTTTGAAGGCAAACTTTTTAGCTGTGCTGGATGCGGCTATTGAAAACAAAGATGCGGTTGTGCTGGAGCTAAAAGAGCGGGTACGCCACGCCATAGACGAAAGCCCCAACAAAGGAACCGAGCTAAAAGAGGTCATGGCTGATCTTGACAAAGTTGCCGCTCGCAAGTCAAAGTTAATAGAGATGTATCTTGACGGAATGATAAAGCGTCCCGAATTTGAAAAAACCTTCGCGGGATATGAAAAACAACAAAATCACCTGCAAAAACGGCTGTCGGCTCTAGATAGCGAAAACAAAGTTGCGGAAGATTTACGCCAAAAATTAGAGAACATAGACCAAGCCGTTGAAAATTTGGCGCGGCTCAAAGAATTTGGCGATTCGATATGCGGCGAAGTGCTTGCCAAGGTCGTGGTCGAGGGCAGAGACAAAATGACATTTTACCTAACAACGGGTGAGAATACAAACCCCGTCTTTTTTAAAATACCACTTTTGACAACACAGTATTGACAGCATTTCTAAGTTCCCTCTCGGTACTAACCACTCTATCAGATGCACCCAAAACAAAAGGAAAAACACCACCGCTAAATACAGAAACAAAACAAGAAAAAAACAACACCACAACAAACAATAAAGAAACAAAAAAAGCCACACTATAGAAACAACAGAAATGGACATTAGATTTAACAGCCATATACATTGAGATAACCTCGCAGTGGTGTATCTTAGAATTCAACATACTTTAAAGACAGGTTATATAATTTACTACAAAAAACCCACTGAAAACACGGTTTTAGAGTTCTCCCAGTATCGGTTCACAGCCAACGGTACACCCTAATACAAAGGCTCAGAAACTATACCACGATCTTGAGGATAAAACCCTGTGTTAGTCGGATGAGACCCACTTTCAGCTTTAGCCTTTAGATAGAGGATTATTTGATCACTCAAATTTCTTTTAAGTGACAAAAGTACAGTTTAGGTTTTAACAGACAAGCTTACTTTGACTCATAAGTCTGCTCTTTGGCATAAAAACAATCAGCAACACTTGAAAGAACCAACGATAAGGTACTCCACATTAATGCACTACCATCTTGTAAACGGAAAAGTTGGAGCTCCATGGTCCACAACGCTGCCACTGGCTACATCATTACCTTTGGAGACAGCATTATTATTAGTAATCACACCACTTGCCCTGTTAAAAATGCCATCATTATTGTATACACCACCACCGTAAATTGCTGTGTTGTTAGTAATTACGCCATTAGACATACTAAAAAGACCAGACACGAAAAAAGTATCATCAGGCTTAACTTCAGCAAAGACATTAGAGTTATACACACCGCCTCCATGACCTCCAGCGTCATCTATGGCTGTGTTGTCAGCGATTACTCCACCTGACATAGTAAAGTTGCCATTGTTACATACACCGCCTCCATCTAGAGCTGTGTTACCATAAATTTTGCCACTTGACAACTCAAAGGATCCAGGTCCCACATATATGCCACCGCCATTACGGTTAGCTGTGTTATTAGCAATTAGCGCATCACCACACATTTCAAACGTATTACCACCATATACACCCCCGCCATTTTCAGCCGTATTATTAACAATCACGGCATTATCTGACATACTAAAAGAACCCCCACAACTAGTTAAAGCATGATTCACAAATACACCCCCGCCATTTTCAGCCGTATTATTAACAATTAGCGCATCACCACACATTTCAAAATGACCCCCAAATGCACACACACCACCACCACACCCAGCGGTGTTGTTAGCAATCACACCACCAGACATCACAAAAGAACCCCAATAACCAATATTCACGCCACTATCTTTGTTGTTAGAAATTATGCCACCAGACATCACAAAAGAACCCCCGTGAGCAGCATATACGCCATCACCAACATATCTAGTGGCCAAGTTTACGCCACTATCCTCATTATTAGTGATTAGACCGCCTACCATCTCAAAAGTGCCAAAATTTGCCACTCCGCCACCACCAAATAACCCCATAGTGTTACCGGAAATTTCTCCATCCAACAAAATGAGCACACCATCAAACTCAACAAATACGCCCCAGCCCTCAGCACCTGACACATGAGTTACAATGATGCCATCAAGTCTCAATATGCAACCATCATTAACAATAATAGTATCCTGTGGATTATCGGGATCATGTTTACTTGCTCCAATTAGTTTAAAAAAATTAACGTTGTTGTTGCTTGTTAGGGTGATGTTTTTATTGGCAGAAATAACAAGTGACTTTGCAAGTTTGATATCTTTGTCAAGTGTGATAATTGTAGGTTCCAGGGCATTATCGACAGCATTTCTAAGTTCTTTTTCGCTCCTAACATGTATAGTACCATCCAAGATAGTATCCTCTGAATTTATCATAAATGCACAAACAGCCAACAACGAAAAAATTAACAACACAACTATCAGGGCAAGTAATATCATAGTGTTACGCGAATTATGAACCTTAAACTTAGACCCAACAGCCATACGCATATGTCATCTGCCTTGTATAAACACACAATAATGCAGAGTGCTAATGTATCTTGTGTTTTTGGAGGCAAAAGAGTGGAAGTATAATTGTGAAGCAGAAGATTTCTACGTTACTTAGCAACCAACAGGTTAGAATCTGCCTAAGTTGTGGTCCGACAAGTTCTCATGGAAAGTAAAGACGACAAACTATGCATTCAGTTCAACTCATAAAATGTTTGTTTTTACGCAACTGAGTATCATATTGCAGTCACAAATTTATTTAAACGCTCAAAAGTCTCTGCTGACAAAGGAGGTCACATTATGCCTATGAACATATATGAAACCTTCAAGTGTCCCATCTGTAAAACAGAATTCATAAACCCTGAAGAACTTCGAGTTCACAGAATCAACACCCACAAAGGCCAAATCCACGAAATCGGTCTGGGAGCTTTCCCCTAAACACCAACCATGTTTAATTGAGGGTATATATGAAGCCACTAATAACACTAACTTGTTCTGCCTTCAAAGAAGGGGAAACCATTCCAGAAAAATACACCTGTATAGGTCAAAATCTAAATCCACCCCTAAACATTGAAAACATACCTAAAAATACAAAAGGTCTTAGCTTAATTTTTGAAGATCCCGATGCACCAAACGGTGTTTTTACTCATTGGCTAGTTTGGAACATTCCCGTCTCCACAAAGAGCATATCTGAAAATGCCAAGCCGAGAACAGAGGGATTAAACAGCAACGGCAAAATTGGATACATGGGACCCTGTCCACCCAGTGGTAAACCACATCGATATATCTTTAGAATTTATGCGCTTGATATTGAATTAAAGCTTGAAGCCGGATCGGATAGAGATGCTCTTGAGCGGGCAATGCAGAGCCATATCATCGCAGAAGGCAATTTGAGAGGGATATTTAGCCGATAATTCAATGAGAATCGAGTTTTCAAAAGTTAAATATGGGTTCTTTGTTTGTGTGTTTAGTTGAGCGATTTGAACCGTAGAGTTGTTCTTTACATTACTTCAGCGGCCATTATCGTAATTATTTTCTCGCTTTTTTTGGGTCTTAACTGGACAGAAGTTAATCAAGCAAGTGAGAGGGAATTCTATGTTGGGGTTGAATATGCTTATGGCGGCCAAGTTGAGGAGGTTAAAGCATTGGTGGATAAAGTTAGAAATTATACAAACTTGTTTATCATGGGCTCAGTCGATGATAATTTTAAAACAAACCGTAGCGCATTAGATGAAGCCTGTGACTACATAGCTGGCGCCAAACTACACCTTATAGTTCTATTTACGGATAGCAACCAATACAACTATTCCATCTTTGATTGGATGACTAAAGCTGAACAGAAATATGGTAATCTGTTTCTGGGTGTTTATCGCTATGATGAACCGGGCGGTAACCAAATAGACACCGGACCCACAAGCCTCATCAAATCCGGTACAACCTACACCGAAGTCGCTGAGAACTATACTAACACAATAAAAACTATCTTTGTTGACAACTATCTCAAAGCGGCACCCCGCATTTTTACTGCCGACTATGGACTCTACTGGTTTGATTACAAAGCAAATTATAGCACCGTTTTTGTTGAATACGTTGGCAATGAGAGCCGTGCACGCCATATTGCACTAGGCCGAGCGGCGGCAGAAACCTTTGCTAAAGACTGGGGAGTCATCGTCACATGGAAATATGAACAACCACCCTACATAGAAAGCGGAGAAGAACTCTATAGCGATCTCGCATTAGCTTATGCATGTGGCGCCAAATACGCAGTTGTTTTTAGCTATCCCCAAATCGGTGAGTATGGCATTCTAACCGAGGAGCACTTTGAAGCTTTAGAGAAATTCTGCCATACCCGCCACAATAATCCAGATAGCTTAGGCTCCAGCCCAGCCAATATCGCCTATGTGGTGCCCGCGGATTATGGATTTGGCTTCCGCCGCCCCAACGACACCATCTGGGGACTATTTCCTGCTGATGAATTAGCTGAAAAAATCTACACAGACATAGAAACCCTGACCAATAGATACGGAGCACAACTAAACATTTTTTATAATGAACCCCAAACTGAGGCCATACTAAAGAACTACACAGAAGTTTTCTATTGGAACCAAACCCGCCCATAAAACCAAGGCATAGTAACTGTTAGAAACTAAGGCAACAACTTTTGACGACTTATGCGCTCAAAAAAGATAAAAAAAGATAACTTTACAACATATTGTTTCTTGTGTGCACAGCTCATGTGTATTTTTATGTTTGGGAGTTCATCTAATATTGATGGATATGTCGTCCAGTGAAGTTCTCATCGAAGCTTCAGGTTTAACCAAGAAATTCGGTGAATTTGTTGCGGTTGATCATATCGATTTTGAAGTGCATCGAGGTGAATGTGTCGGTTTTTTGGGGCCAAACGGCGCTGGCAAGACGACGACTGTGCGTATGATGTATTGTTTTCTTATGCCTACCTCTGGTGTACTCAAAGTGGCGGGGTTAAGCGTTAACACTAGTTGTCGGGAGATCAAAGCATTGGTTGGTGTGGCGCAACAGGAGGATAACTTGGATCCTGACTTCTCAGTTATAAAAAATCTCACTGTGTATGCGCGGTATTTTGATATTCCCAAAGCAGAGGCACTCAAACGGGCCGAGGAGTTGCTTAGGTTTTTTCAGTTAGAAGAGAAACGTGATGTTTCGATAATGGCGCTCTCTACGGGTATGAAGCGCCGATTGATTTTTGCTCGAGCGTTGCTCAACAAACCCCAAATTCTGCTCTTAGATGAACCTACTACGGGACTAGATCCGCAGGCACGGCATTTGGTTTGGGATGAGGTTCGGTTGCTCAAAAAGCAACAGGTGACGGTGATTTTGACTACGCACTATATGGATGAGGCGCAAATTCTCTGTGATCGCATCTTAATTGTGGATCAGGGTAAAATCATCGAGCAGGGCACCCCTGCTGATCTTATCAAAAAACATGTGGGTACCGAAGTTTTAGAAATGGACTATGATCAGAAATTGATGCCGCTTCTCAAGGAGGCGTTTGGGGAGGCTCGTATGGAGCGTTTGGGGGAGCGGATACAAATATTTACTGATCAACCGCATGGAGTGTTTGAGGGGTTTCTTAATGAACATAAACTCCAAAATGTATCGATACGTAATGCCAACATTGAAGATGTTTTCTTAAAATTAACCGGCAGAGGCTTAAGAGAAACATGAGTGAAGGGCACATCCGCAAATCACCCGCAAAATTCTCCATACCCCGCCTATCGTATCGTGTCTGGAGAGTATGGCGCCGCAACATTGATGTATTTTTCAAAACAGTCAAAGTTAATTTTTTTCCATCTCTTTTGGAACCGATGCTCTATCTCTTTGCCTTTGGTTTTGGTTTAGGCGGCTTTATACCCAATATAGCTGGACAGCCATACATCAATTTTATCGCGCCTGCATTGGTGGCGGTGGCCATCATGAATGGTGCTTTCTATGAGTGTACATTTGCATCGTTTGTACGTATGTATTTCCAGAAGACCTTTGATGCTATAGTTGCTACGCCTGTGAGTGTGGAGGAAGTTGTTGCCGGTGAGCTACTATGGGGTGCTACCCGAGCCACTATAAATGCGTCGATTGTTTTGTTGGTTGTTGCTATGGCCGGTTTGTTTACACCTGTACCGTTGGTTAGCTCGCCGTTGTTTTTGCTTGCGGTACCCCTTGCGTTTTTTGGCGGGCTTCTTTTTGCATCCATTGCTATGTGCTTTACTGCCGCGGCATCCAACATTGATTTCTTTAATTACCCCACCTTTCTCTTCTTAACGCCTATGTTTTTTTTGTGTGGGACTTTCTTTCCGTTGACTTCTCTGCCGGTTGCCGCGCAAGGATTAGCCATGGCGGTTTTGCCGTTAACACATGTCATAAATGCAACTCGTGCCCTTTTGGTTGGTACTGTGGAACCAATTCTGGGTTTGAGCACAAGCACGCTTCTCTTAGTAAGTTCCATTTGGCTGGTAACTGCTACCTGTTTCTTTTTTGTATTAAGCATCAATTTAATGAAAAAACGCTTAACAAGCTAGGCATAGACCACGGTATCCGCATATATTTTTTGCACAGTAAAAACAACCTACATAACATCAATACAAAATGTAACGTAACAAAGATATGCTTAAATTAAGTGCCTTGTGATAGCGAGTTGCCGCATAATAGACAAACAACTAAATAGCCGTTTATCTAACAGCTTTTCAGAGGAATAACAATGAGCTTAGACATTAACACAAGTAAAACAATAGGCGGTATAGGTGCACTTCTGGTATTTATCAGCGTATTCACAAGTTTCTTGCAAATTCTCTATGTTCCCAACATCATGATGGTTTTAGGAATAATTCTGATACTAACTGGTTTATACGGTTTAAGCATCCACTATCGCGATACGGGCATCTTTAAAAAATCACTCATTGGCACAGTCATGGGGATAATTGGCATAGTTGTAGCAGTAATCATCCTTTTTGCTCTGCTTCTGCCAAGTCTTGTCCCTCTTGTACAAATGTCGTATCCTGGATGGGATGGCAATTGGAACACACTGCCAAACATGACGCTGGACACAAGCTTAATGGATTCAAATGCAATTTGGGACACTCTTTCCCCAATACTCACTAACATAATTATTTTATTTGCTGTTCTGTGCATTTTTTCTATAATTGCAACGTTCTTTATCAGACAATCACTAAAACAACTGAGAGAAAAATCAGATATTGGCTTATTTGAAACTACAGGGACATTGATGCTCATCGGAGGATTCTTGACCATCATCTTGATAGGATATATTTTAATTTGGATATCGGTTCTGCTTTTAGCAATTGCATTCTTCCAGATTAAACCTCAAGAACCAACACCCCAGTATGACACATATCAGCCATCGCCACCACCAATCCAATAACTGCCCACCACTTTTCTTTTTTTCAAACGGTTTGAGCATTTGGCAACAATCCATGGCGCTGTTTGCGATTTCCAGGGTACTATACCTTTTAAGTGCGTATCGTTGGATTTTAGCAATACCTTTACAGGTTCGATGGATTAAGCGTCCACCGTAATACATACCTTCACCCTTGTCTTTTCATCCACATAGAGCATAGGCCTTATGGCTCACGTAATTTTTGTGATGTGATTAAAAATATTTTGAATTTTATAAAAGAAATGCTTGACCAAATTAGGATTTGCCTACATTCTGTAACGCTTCAATTTCATAAAACCGACATTCATCAGCATTTTTAATCTGTATCAAAGCTTGATAATATGCCCAATTTAGTCTAAAGTGCAATTCGCCAATCAGTGATTAGCGGTTTACATTCTCAGGTTTAGCATAATTTAATTGTTGAATTGATGGACATAAATTTGGCAGAACTGGCCGGCATTTTTTAAATTTTCTGGACAACAACGGAAAAAATGATAGCTATCCATAATAACACAAAAATCGGCCATCAACCATCATCAACCGTAAAGGCACATAACTGCGATTATTTGCATAATTTGATGGTGGTTGAGTATCTAAAATAAGCACAAAAACTACCTGATAGATTTTTTTTGGTCGGGAGAGCAGGATTTGAACCTGCGACAGCTCGGTATCTGTGGCCTAGACAGGCTAGAATGAAGCCCACCATGGGTAGACCTCTACAGCTTCTCCACATACTAATCAAATTAGTATGCTCGAGAGCTCTGCCAGGCTGAGCTACCTCCCGCAAGATTCCATAAAAACAACGTGAGAGCATTTATGTGTTTTGGAAGACTAGACCCAGAATAGAGCAATTGACGGTAAAATGATTAGATCAAGGTCTTAATTGCTCCAAAGATACGATGAGTACCATGTGTGTATATCCAAAAGTCGGCCAGCTGAACTTGGTTTTGTGAATATAGAATTTAACGATAGAACAAAGACAAGGCTTCATTTGTTTAATGAATAATTTGCGATTTTTAGAACAAAAAACGCAAAGATACATACAACAGTATCATACTGCAATGCCTAAAACAAGTAATCGATGTTAAATGATAAAAAAGGGTTATTAACATCGAGCAAACAATAAGTATCTGGAATTTGAAGACTTTGAATAAATTTGGTAAACTAGTAGCAATACTTGCAACATGCCAACTTATAGCAGGGTTGTTTGGCGTAATAGCGTTATCTCTGGGATTATTCGGTCCGTCAATTTATGCTTTAGAACTTACTGAGGGCGTGTTGTTGTGGCCGGAGCTTTTTGCGCTCTCGATAGGATTGGTCGTAACGGCTAGCATATTTTTAGTCCACATCCGACGCAGAAAATAACCTCCTAAAGATTGTTCAGTCGCTAAAGTGTTTACAATGGGTAAACTAAACGTTTTAATCTTTAACAATGCTGAAGATAGAGACAGAGGATAGGGCAATGACTAAAACTATTGGGGTTCTCACATCAGGCGGTGATGCGCCAGGTATGAATGCGGCCATTCGTGCGGTCACTCGAGTCAGCTGTTTTAGGGGTTTTAGTGTTATCGGTTTTGAACGGGGTTGGGATGGTCTGCTGACTAACTGTCATCGCAAACTTACGCCGCGCAGTGTTGGCGGTATAATTCAGACTGGGGGCACCATACTGCATACTTTGCGGTGTTCTGCTTTTGAACAGTCTCATAATCAAGAAATTGCGGCTGAAACGCTTCATAAAAATAATGTTGATGCTTTGGTGGTGATAGGGGGGGATGGTTCGTTTAGGGGTGCTTTGGATTTGAGTAGAAAAAGCGGCATTCCCATGTTTGGTATCCCCGCAACCATAGATAATGATGTTTTTGGTACCGATGAAACTATCGGATTTGATACGGCAGTTAACACTGCTGTTGAGGCAATTGATAAAATTCGTGACACTGCCATAAGTCATGAGCGTATTTTCATAGTAGAGGTTATGGGGCGTAAAAGAGGATTTTTGGCGCTTCAAGTTGGCATCTGTGTGGGCGCAGAGGTTATACTCATTCCCGAAAAGCCCCTAGACACCAAAGAAGTAATTAAAATCATGGAAGCAAACGCTAACAAAGGTAAACGGGCAGGGATAATTGTTGCCGCTGAGGGGTTTGGAGATTCAAGTAAACTTGCTCAAGATATACAACAACAAACAGAGTCCGAGGTTAGATTATCTATTCTGAGTTATGCCCAGCGCGGGGGTAGTCCGACAGCGCGCAGTCGGTTTTTGGCGAGTTTGTTTGCTGAGCATGTGGTGGATTTAATCAGGGCAGATAAGAGCAACCTTGCAGTGGGACTGCAAAACGGTGCAGTAACCAGCATCCCACTGGAGCTATCTGCTCGGGAACCTAAGATTTTGGATTTACGGTTGCTCAAAGTTGCGGAAATGCTCTCGATTTAGGTTCATCCGTAAACTAGTTGTGAAACTTGGTCGACAACTCACTTTGTCTTGGCACCAAATTCACTCCTCAGTTCTAAATTCACCTTTTGCGGATATATCCAATCCTTACATAAGTAGATGCAATTTAGTGTGAACTAAGAAATAAAACGAGCTTAATTATACGATACAAGTAATGCGGGCCATATATGGCTATATATAGAATATTTAATATATAGACAATCCTAATATTCTTATTTCTAACATACCGTGCATCAATATAGGCCATATACGAATCGGGAGCGCATAGTATGAACCAGCTAACTAATTTTATTCAGCCAATAAATAGTTGGCACCTTATCATAAATCCTGTTTTCAAGAGCTTAATTGCAAACACCTTGTTTGCACACTCAGCATTAATTCAAACCACCCCTAAAACTTCAAATGTGAGAACCAATGTTTAACCAAAAACTAAACAAAACCATAAAATCAAACACATACACAAACACTAGCCCTAAAACAAGCGCACAAAAACGCTATCGAAAAAACACCATGCTCACACTCCTAACCTTAATGTTTGTGCTAGTGTTAGTTTCGTCTGTTGTTTATACGACAACATTTAAAGGTGATTCCCAATTTGCCTCAGCATACACGGTTAATAGCTCGGTTAGTAATGAGCTAGACCTTAGAACTGCTGTTGCTACCTCAGGAACAGTTGCAACTCAATATGTTATCGCATTAACAGATAATATAGAGCTTACCAGTTCTACACTTACCATACCTGCAAACGCAAACGTTGTGTTGATAAGTGAGAATGTTGGACCTTGGAAGCTTATTGGACCAAATGGCGAGAGCACTATTACTGTAACAAGTGGTAGTGAATTGGTGCTTGATGGGATTGTTGTTACTCATAAAAGTGGTGATATAGGTAGAGGCGTATATGTTGAATCGGATGCTAAACTTACCCTAAATAGTGGAGAGATCTCAGAAAACAACATAGACTATGAACCTCATAGTGACGATACTGATGGCGGAGGCGTTTATAACTGGGGCAAATTTATCATGAACGGGGGTACGATCCAAAAAAACTCAGCTTATAATGGCGGCGGAGTGTATAACATAGTCGCCTTTGAGATGAAAGATGGAACTTTATCGGAAAACACCGCTTCTGGTGCCGGCGGCGGAGTTAGTAACTTGGGCATTTTTGTGATGGAGGAGGGTATTTTCTCTAAAAATAAGGCCGAAGATGGCGGAGGCGTTTTAAATGGTGTTAAAGGTACATTTACATTGATTACGGGCACTTTTATAGAAAACAAAGCTGGATCGTATGGCGGCGGAGTGTATAATGATGGCCCCGATGGCACTTTTACCACTCTTTTCACCATGAGAGATGGCACTTTCTCCAAAAACCAAGCTGGTGCGGGTGGCGGGGTGTATAACTTGGGCACCTTTGAGATGTATGGAGGTATTATTGGCAGTACAACTGTAACCGATGGCAATATCGCCGACGACAGCGGTGGAGGGGTCTTCGATGATGGTTATAATAGTGTTTTTAACATGTATAACGGCAAGATCTCCAACAATGTTGCACACTTTGGAGGTGGGGTAGACGGTGATGCTGGCGAATTTAATATGTTGGATGGTACAATTTCAGATAATACTGCAACTTATGGTGGAGGCGTTTTAGTTTGGAACAGTATTTTCAACATGAAGGGTGGTGTAATTTCTGATAATACAGCCACTAAAGACGGCGGAGGCGTGTACAATTGGAAAAGTGTCTTTAGTATGTTTGACGATGCTGTCATCTCAGATAATAAGGCCGATAATTATGGTGGAGGCGTGTACAATGATGTCGCCGCCACATTTAACCTGAAAGGTGGTGTGATTTCGGGCAACACTGCCGCTGAAGGTGGTGGGGGTGTGTATAATGTGGATATATTTAATATGTTAGGTGGTGTGATTTCGGGCAACACAGTTTCTGGCACTAGTCATAGTAACCGTGGCGGGGGTGTGTATAATATCGGTTATGACGCCATTTTTAATATGGTTGGTGGCATAATCGGTGGAAGTTATAGTGAGAGTAATTCTGCTTATGACGGCGGAGGCGTGTACAATGAGGACCAGGGCACCTTTACAATGTCGGGTAATGCAACCGTATTGGGTAATAGAGCTACTTTTGGCGGCGGAGTCTACAATGATGACAGCAAATTTGTCTTAGGTGACCCCACATACCCAGAGATAGTCCGCATCTCAGGCAACACAGCCTCAAGCAACGGCGGAGGAGTATACAACGCAGGCAAAACAGCCCTCTTCAACATGTATAGCAACACAATCATCTCAGATAATACAGCAGGCATCGACGGCGGGGGTGTGTTCAATGTCAACGCAGGCGTCTTCAACATGTATGGCGGCCAAATTCTAACCAACTCAGCAGGCACCGGCGGCGGAGGAGTAGACACAAGCGGCGAATTCACCATGTATAGTGGAAGAATCGCATACAACACCGCACTGGGAGCCGCAGGAGTACTAAACTACCGCCACTTCAACATGATAGACGGAGAAATCACCGATAACACCTCCACCGGATACGCCGGAGGAGTAGAAAACAATGGAAGTAGCGCACTAGGACTTGCCACCTTTAACATGCAGGGAAACGCAATCATTGCCAACAACACCGCTGATTATGGTGGAGGAGGTGTATACAACGCATACAACGCCATATTTAACATGCGTAACAACGCTCTAATCACAAACAACAAAGCGCTAAGCTCCAGCATTTCAGCAGGCCGAGGCGGTGGCGTACACAACAGCGACAACGCCACCCTAAACATGTATGACAACACCATTATTTCAAACAATTTAGCCCTCTATGGTGGCGGCGTATTTAACGACTTCAACACCACAACAAACATGGCAAATGACTCAGCCGTCAAAGACAACACGGTTTCATTTTATGGCGGCGCAGTATACAATTGGAACCCCTACACCACTGCACCATCACTCATCAGCATGACTGACAGAGCAACCATCTCAGGCAACACCGCAAACTGGTATGGCGGAGGCATACAAAACACCAACAGCAGCATTATTCGCATATCAGGCCAAGCAGTCATCGCCAATAATTCGGCACCCTATGGCGGCGGCATATTCACCATAAGCACACTACCCAACGCAGTTACCATAAATGGCGGCACCATAGCCAACAACACCGCAAGTCTTGGAGCAGGAATATACACAAACAGCCAACTCACCATGACCAACGGCATCATCGCAAACAACACCGCAACGGTTGACGGCGCAGGCATCTATATAGCCCCAGCAGGCTTTGTGGAGCTACGAACTGGATTGGTTTATAGCAATATTGCAGACAACAACGGTGGAGGAATATGGATAGCCTATGCAAACCTAAACCATCTCTTTGTCTATGACGGTATGGTATTTGCAAATAACCGTGCCTCAATGGCATACAACCGAAACCCCATAGACGACGCACTATACCACTCCCAAATAGGCATCAACGTAATCTGGACTGTCCCCTTCAAGCAAGGCTATACCAACTATGACATAAGCTACATAAACGGCACACCCCTAACAAACTGCACTATAATCTATGACCCTGGAACCCAGGGCACCTGGCAAGCCATCGATGAAACCTACACCAGCTTAGCGTTTGGTGCATCCACACCAGTATTTGGTACCAACTCAGGCGCCGACACAGCAGTTGATCACACCGGAGGATATCGGTTTACAGGCTGGCAACCAACATGGTCCCCTATAGTATCAGGCAACATAACCTACGTAGCCCAATGGGCGACGACCACCGAACCCGTATTTTACACTATAACCTATAATGGCAACGGATACACAAGCGGAACAGTACCCATGGGTGGCTCATATCCATCGGGTCACTCTGTACTTATTGCCGCTCAAGGCAACATGGTTCGAGAAGGGTTTGTTTTCCAAGGATGGGCCTACACCTCAGATGCAAAAACACCCGACTTTGCCGCCGGCTCAACTGCATATCTTATCCTCACAAAAGATGCAACGTTGTTTGCAGTATGGCTTAAGGAAGGCACTTCTTTGATGTATACAGTGACATATTTACCTGGTGAGTATGGTACTTTTGATGCTGTTAGTTATGTGTGCGCTTTGGGTGATTTGACCCCTGAGGCACCTGTGGTAACGGGTCAATCGGGCTGGAGCTTTATCGGCTGGTCACCTAACCCAACGCCTACTGTTGAGGGTGATGCCACCTATGTGGCACAATGGGAACAAAACAACCCGACTCCCTCACCCACTGCGACACCCACACCAACATCGACACCAACACCAACAACACGCCCACCAACATCGACACCAACACCAACACCAACAACACGCCCACCAACATCGACACCAACACCAACACCCATACCAACATCATCACCGTCTCCGAGTCCAACTACATCACCTCCTGGGGGAAATGTAGATGAGAAGCCGATTTGGGCGCTTGTAAATCTAATATTGAGCATAGTTGGCGTCATTTTGGCAGTCGTGCTGACTTTGTATGTGCTGTTGCAACGCAATCAAAAACATAAAAAACAACAAGCTCAAGATCAAAAGAAAGATACTAAAGGACAATACAGTTCAAATCAAAAACAAAAAAACACAAACACTGACAATGATGACGATCATACCGAGGGGAAGAAAAAGCAGAAACAACGTCGGCTCTTTTGGTTTTTGTTAAGTGTTATAATGGGTATTGTGGGTATTGTTGTGTTTTTGTTAACTGAGGATATGTCTCGGCCCATGGCTCTAGTGGATAACTGGACTATTGTGAATGTTATCATATTCCTAGTCGAGTTGATTGCTATAGTGCTTACTTTCAAACACACAGACAACAAGGCTGAGTCTGTTACTTATACGGTACAGTATTATCTGCAAGGTACCAAAAATCCAATTGCAGCTAGTAAGACATCTGGGTTTGGTTCAGTTGGGGTTAGTGTAACTGAATATGCACCCGCTATTTCCGGCTATATGGTAACGGGTAAGAAAGAGATATCTTTGACACTCAAAGAAAACCCAACTAACAACGAGATTATCTTCTACTATACACGGAATACTGACGAAGACAAAACGAAGCAACAAACCAGAAGCGGCAACTAAAGAGGCAAATACTACCTCAACTACCTCCTCTTAAGCAAATGGCCAACTTACTCTGGCCTCTTTTTAGTTTTAATCAAATAATTAATTTTAATTAATTGATAGACTCTATGAGGTGAGAGGCCCTTTGGAAAAAATATGAAAAAAAGAGCTACTTAGCAATAGTTGAGTTTTAACGGCTTCGACGGGTGTAGTCTTGTTGGTGTAGCTTTCACCATAGTGTCTTTAATGCTCTTGCTATTGGTATCTTGTTTTTGTTTGGTTACGTTGGGTTAGGGGTTCTTGGGGCTTCGGTGCTTTTGCATATATTGGCAATGGCAAGCATAATTGGCGGCACAGTAAAAATGCTGAAAATTCGGGTATATTTGGTTAATGCCGCTTTATGGATAATATCAATACTTCCGCCTCCGCGTAAATATCCCTCGATAAATGAGTGGGTAAGGGTTTTTGCTTTGGCAATATTGTCAAAAGGTTGGAGATAGTGTCCGCAATAGTAGAGAAAGACGGCCACATCCCAGGCTTTATCGCCGCCTTGCATTGCTTGTTCGAAATCGATGAGGTAAATGGTGCCATCGGGTTTTATGAGGACGTTGTCGGGTTTAGTGTCGCCTAATGAGAGGTTTGCGCCATGTACTCGTGCAAGGTTTTCGCCTACTCGACTAAATAGGTTTATCGCTTCTGAGATGGTTTGGTTGTCAGTAGTTGTGGAGTAGCGTTTGATGATTTGGGTTAGTCCTTCGGCTTCGATGAATTCCATAAAGATGATTAATTCGGGGTTGCTGACGTGTAAGATTTTTGGTACGTTAAATCCTTGGGTGCGTAGGAATTCGCTTGCGGCGATTTCTTTTGCAAGTCGAGCTTGTCCTGATACTGCAAAGCTTCGGGCGCCAAATGACCAAAGCGTTAGAGGGAACCATTTAAATCCTGACCAATCTTTGAAGCGTTTGACTAGAATTTTTGTATTAACGTCTTTGCCTGAGGCGTTGATTACATAGACATCGTTTAAAATGCCGCCTGCGGGTGCAACGTCGATGTTTACATTTTGATTTTTAAGCAACATTTTTTGGGTATAGCCTTTGATGTCTAGTTTGTCTGCCAGTGAAACAAGCCCCTCTGCGGTTGGGAAGAAAACATACTTGTGCGAGTCAATAAATGTAGTTGTTTGTTCGTTGGGACGTATCCAACTGATTTTTTGGGTCCGTAGAAATGTCTCGGTATTTTGTCCCATTCGGTTTGCAAGCTGGGGTAGAGCGCCAAAAAGGGAGGAGAACAATGTGCGAGGTGCGGATTTAGAGAGGTTAATAAAGCGTAGTTTGGGGTTTTGGCAGTGGGCGATAAATTTAGGGGTTATAAAGACATAGCCGTTTTTGCGGCTGATTTTTTCTTCAGCTTCTAACTGGTTTAGTGCCTCTATGTAGCAGCTAAGGGCACTGTTTTCAGCATCTTTGAGGCTGATAGTTAAATCGGTCAAGTCGTAGGCAAGTAGAGGGAAAACGCGCACACGATTATTGAACACCTCATACATGAAATATTGAGGCAGAATCTGTATACGCGGTGCCAACTCGGGAAAGTTGATGGATAGGTTCTCAAGCAACTCTATGACTAGACGTTTTTTGAGTGCCACCTCCCGCTCATGAAGGTACAGTTCACCTTGGAGTGCGGTGTATGGAAAGATGAGTTTGCTTGCGAGTGCTTCGCCTAGTAATCCGCGATCGATGTCGCGTTCAAAAATCCACTGATCCACCGCAAAAACGGAGATTGTTTTTTCTTGGACAGGTTTTAGGTAACGCATAAGTCTGGGTTGGAAATTCTGTATAATCAGCATCACCTCATGAATCGCCCGACCACTTGAGGAGTTAGCTGAATAGTTATCAACATGGGCGACTGCAATAATTTTTGACTGGCCTGCGATATGTTTGCAAAATGCTAAAATTTGCTCGGATAACTTGGCTTCATTGTTATCTATATGCTTCATGCCGTCACCTACATTAGCAGGGTAAAGCGCCATATTTAAAACAGCGTCATCATCCATCAGCCTACCTGCGTCAGCCATAACTCAATAATAATTAAACTAAACTTCTGCACTCAATTCAAAAGATCGCCATACCCAACAAATCAACAAACAGCAGATAGACGCCAAGAGATGTGTGTCTTGCTTGCTGTTGTGCACAAGAAAGATATTTACTTCAATACACCTTGTCTTTTGTGATGTTTTATGGTTGATTTCTATTTTTATAAAGGGTGCTATAGAGTCAAGGTTTTAACCAAAAGTGCAGGTTACTGGATAGTTGAAGCCCAAGAAGACTTTGAAGATCAACTCAACGGAGAGAAAGTAGAGGTTAAAACTGGTGAACAACGTATTGTACCCCTAAGTGAACTGTATAAAAAACGGCAGGTCTCCACCGGTACCAAAGTGTGCGTATAACGGGTAACAAAAAGGTTGGCTATGTGTAAGGCTATAAATACAGACCGAGAAGCGGCACAAGATTGTTTTAGAGGTAGGCGTCGGTTACGTATCTGCGCATCATACGGTGACTGTTGAAGTAATAAGCGATTTTTCCGATAGAGTTTTTCATGAGTTGGATCCATTCGTCTCGGTGGTTGTAAAATGTTGGAAGGATTATGTATTCGAGTTTGTTGTAGAGGTCCTCTATTTCTTTAGTAAAGCATGCCGAATCATCAATGGTTTCTTTTGGGTGGGGTCCAATGGCCCAGCCGGTGAGGTTTTCTATCCAGCCCTCGATCCACCAGCCGTCAAGTACGCTAAAGTTCATCACACCGTTGTGGGCGGCTTTCATGCCGCTTGTTCCAGAGGCCTCCATGGGTCGCAGGGGGGTATTGAGCCAAACATCAACGCCTCCAATCATCTTGGCGGCGATGTCCATGTCATAGTTTTCTATGTAGGCAATGTTTAGGTCGATTTTGAGTTGTTGGGTATAGTTGTAGATTTGTTCGATGATGTGTTTGCCGCCTTCATCGCGTGGATGGGCTTTGCCTGCAAATATAGCTTGGAATTTGTTTGTTTTGTTGATGGTTCTTAGGCGGTCAAGGTTTGTGAAGAGCAGGGTTGCGCGTTTGTATTCGGTTGCTCTGCGTGCAAAGCCCAGTGTGAATACTTCGGGGTCTAGGTGAGTGTTTGAGGTTTGGTTTGTGAAGTCGATTAAGGTTTGTTTTTGTTGTTGGTGGGCTTGCCAGATCTCGCCATCTGGGATGAGATCAACTTTTGCTAAAAGTTCGGGTTCGATGGCCCATCCGGGGAGGTATTTGTCGTAGAGTTTTCGGTATTGTTCGCCTGTCCAGGTGTAGGAGTGGACTCCGTTGGTTATGGCGTGAATTTCATATCCGGTGAACATTTTGCTTGAGATTTCTTGGTGGCGTTTGGCGCCGCCGTTTATATAGTTGCTAAGGTTGAGTGCGAGGCGTGTCATGTTGAGGCGTTCTTGTCCGCCGTATTTTTTTAGAAGGGCAAGATCGATTGTGGGTAGTGTGTCTTGGATTAGTTCATAGTTGAAGCGGTCATGTCCTGCTTCGACGGGGGTGTGGGTTGTGAAAATGCAGAGTTCTTTGACTTTTTCTGCGTCTTGGTTGTGTTTGTGCATTAGTTCTACGGCTAAAAAGCTTGAGTGGCCCTCGTTCATGTGGTATTTGCGGATTTGAAAGCCCAGCGAATCAAGCATGCGGACTCCGCCAAAGCCCAAGACTGCTTCTTGTTTGAGGCGGTATCGTTCGTCTCCGCCGTAGAGATAAAAAGATATTTCTCTATCAGCTTGGTTGTTGGTATCAAAATCGGTGTCTAAAAACAGCACGGGGACTGCTCCACCAGTGATGCTTTGGCAGACATAGAGCCAAGCGTGCACTTTAACGGTGCGTCCCTCAATTTGTATGTTGACTTCATTTGGCAGAAGGGTTAAGAGTTTTTCTGGATTCCACACGTTGGGTTGTTCGGTTTGTCTGCCGGTGGAGTCAAGTTTTTGTTTGAAATAGTTATATTTACTAATCAGGGTGACTGCGACAAGGGGCAGTTTAAGATCAGCACTGGAACGGATGGCATCGCCTGCTAGGGTACCTAAGCCGCCAGCGTATGTTGGGATTTGACTATTTAGACCTATCTCCATTGAAAAGTAGGCAATTTTTTGTCCTTTGAGGACCCCTTGCAACTCGTTGGTTTGCATATTCCCATCCGTGACTAATTAGTTATCAGCTAAGCGTATCTTGCAGTAACTTGACTTTAATATCATTTTGCATACTACCCGCAATACTTGGAACACTTTACAGGATTCAAAGTGGAAGTTAGGAAGATGGAGGAGGACGGGTGCCCAGCGTTAGAGGGATCTTTAGGGTTTCTGTGCCGCGTACAACGAGCAGATCTATGGTTTGGCCTGGCAGGGTATTTTCTTCGAGGTAGCTGGCTAGATCATCGTTGTTCTTAATTATTTGATCATTCATACCGATGATAATGTCGTTTACTTTTAGTTTGCCATCACAGGGTCCGTCTCGAACAATTGAAACGATTTTCCAACCATAGGTTACCGATACTCCTGTTTGGGTTGCTATAGCATAGTTCATGTCACCGCCAGTGACTCCTAGATAGGAGTGCCCGTGGTAGGACCCGGTTTGGATAAGATCTGCGATTTCGCGCAAAATAGTGTTTGAGGGAATAGCAAAACCCAACCCCTGCGAATCAGTTACGATAGCAGTAGTTATACCCACAACATTACCAAGGGAATTAAGCAACAATCCGCCGCTGTTGCCAGGGTTTATAGGTGTGCTAGTCTGGATGACATTTGCTATAGAGAAGCCGCCAGCAGAATCCTCAACAATACTGCGCCCAGTTGCACTAACAACACCTGTGGTAAGAGAACCCACAAGACCATAAGGGTTACCAATAGCGATAACGGGTTCGCCGACCCGCAATGGAGAAGAACTAACAATAGTTACAGGTTTTAGGTTTTCTGCGCTAGCACCTTCGATGGAGAGTATGGATAAATCGACATAGGGATCAGAACCTAGAATGGTGGCGGAGTAGCCTTTGCCGTTTGAGAGCGTAACACTTAGGTTTGTCGTACCTGCGACCACATGGTAATTAGTTATGATTACGATTTGTCCGGCAAAGTCATAGATAAACCCTGAACCCTGCACACCCTTACTATCAGTTTGACCCTGGATCAAAACAACTGAGTCCCGCACGTTGGCATAAAGATCTGCAAGGGAGGTTTCATTTTGGAGTAGAGTTATGTTTTGGTAGGTTGCATTTTGGAAGCCTTGCAGATTAGAGACAGATGCCTGTAGGTTATCAACTCGATCATTTAGGCTATTTACCTGCTGGGAATTAACATAGAACATCAGTAATCCACCTACAAGCAAGCCTGCAACAAAGAGCAACATCAGCATGCTGACAGATGTTTTAGTAGCATCCTTTGAGCTAAACATGTACTTTGCCTAAGTCAAAGTTACAAATATAGAGTATAAAAGTTGCTATACACTACACGCTTTAAGCAAGAACCCCCGATTCAGTTCGGATGCCTACATCTTTATAGGCCACTAAATTTCGTGCACCACCACAAAAGGGGCACGTATGAACTTTCAGCAACTGATGAAACTGTTGATTTTGCGAATCACTAACAAGCTTCCAAGACATAACTGAACTCTAAGTAGCACAGGTCAATTTGAGATGTAATAGGCGACTTATGGCCGAGTTTGCAACGTGCTAGACTTAACCTGAACATAGAAGATAGAAAGATATTATTAGACTTAATAACAAAAAAAAGAAAAGAGAGAGATTTACTGATTGATCTGTTTTGTTTTTGACTGCTCAGGGGCGTTTTCTGATCATGAGCATCAATATGATGGCTACTGCGATGATCAGAGCAAAGAGACCGCCGATGGCTGGTAGGAAGTATATGTCAGAGATTGATTCGGGCGTTTCAGTTGGTGCAGGTGTTATTACTACGTCATCTACTGAAAAGAATGTTGTTGCATGTGAGGGCCAATAAGATTCTGAGCCGCTGAAGCGTGCAGTTACAGTGTGCATACCTGCAATTTCAGGGAGCACATGAATAATATGTCAAATTACTCAACACCACTAAGGCCGCTCTCAAAACGACTATCAGCAATATAGAAAAGTAGCTTAATTGGCCAGCACATAGCAGGCAACCAAATAGTCTACAAGCACAATTAGTCAGGCCCACCCGTCTGCTTTGGATTACATGCCATGGTCTAACCCCGATCTTGTTCTAGTTAATTCACAACCACAAACATACACGCCTAGAAGGGTGTTTTGTTATCCAGTCATAAACAGTAGACCCCAGAAAAAATAAAATTCACAAAAACAGATACCAGCCAATGACCCATTATAGCAGGTTAGGTCGGCTGTCCAGCCGTATGAGGGTGTGTATTATGTGAGGGAATGAGAACCAGCTGGACAGCCGCATAATAGTAGGTAGAACTATTTTTTATCGTTATGTGTTGCAATCAGGCCTCGCTTCATAGCAAGTATGCCCATAAACTCTGATCCGCAAGCGGCTAACAATACAAACAGTGAATTACAGGAGAGTGCATCCACATTGACAAGCGTTCCGATGCCTGTAAAAAACGTTATCAAGCTGATAATACCAGCATCGACACATGCCGCTTTCCAATCAAACCCGCCCTCTTGAGTTGTGTTGTCTTTAATGCTAAAGGTTAGACGATTAAGAAAGTCTAACGATCGATGATCCACCACTATTCAAACCCCGGGTTTTCATAACATTTGTTGTACAACAAATGTAACAACTAATCGAAACGCTAATGCTTAAGGAGCCTTATAAGCTTAGCGAAAAAGAGCGCAGATAGCAGATTATTTATGCGGTCAGTCATCTGGCGCTATACACATCTTCAGAGTGCAGGTCTCCTTTTGCTGACTCGGGTACATGTAGACAGATCACTGAAAGAAAACTAGTTTATGGCAAAAACGGTTGAAATTTTAAGGCGAATGACATAATGATCATAGAGGTGAACAACAGTAAAAACAGCTACCGAAAACAAAACTTACAAAATTCTGTCATATACCGTATTGTGCATTAAAGAGTTCGAATACATTTAATTTATCTTATATTGAGGCATACAAATACCTTGAGAATTATGGCGGATTACAGTTTATTATAAAGCATTATGAAATAAAGAACATACCTTAAGCATTAATGACGCTATAGAAGATATGCAAGCTATTTGTCGCAAAAATGGGGGGCTAATAGGATACTCTATCATGGGTCTAACATTAAAATAATAAATATAGATTTATCAAAAGCACGTCCCCTTCAAAGATTTTGGGCGCGGATTTTATTTAACCGAAAATAAAGAACATGCTGAAAGAATGGCAGTCAGAGTTGCGGATAGATTCGGCGGAAACCCTAATGTAAGTGCATTTGAACTTAGCGACGAAATTTTTAATGATAAGGCTTTAAACATACTAAAATTTGAAAATCCTAATAAGGAATGGGCTTTATTTGTCGTGAACAATAGATCACTAAATTTCAGAGATGCTGAAAATAAGCTGTATAACGGCAATAACAAATATGATGTGGTTATTGGCGCGGTCGCAAATGACGATTTGGTGAGTACTTTCGACTTATTTCGGAGCGGTTTTATGAGCATAGATGATGTTGTTAAACAAATTACATATAAAAATCTAACAAATCAATATTCCTTTCATTCCGAAAAAGCTATAGCATATTTAAAGGCGGTGGAATAAATGGAGATAACAAAGGAACAGGATTTATTGATACAACATTTAGCTGTTGACTTAGCTAATATTTTGGTGGAAGAACAGAAAAAAACAATAGAACAAGCATTAAACATAGTGCATAACTCTGTTACTTTTAAGAAAATTTGTGATGTTAAAACCGGATTATACCGCGAAAGCGCCGGATATAATTATGACATATTGCAAGACGAGCTAAAACACGGTAAATTTGGGCAATATGGAAAGTATGATAGGTGATTTAGGTCAACTGTGACGTAAATACTATATTCCGATAACATATATTCTGAGGGCTATGATTGGCAGAACAACTACTATGCCAAACAATGCTGAGGTTATCACCATGATGCGCAGGGCTTTGCCAATATCTTCGTATGAGATGTGGCCTTTGTCATCGCCGAGTTTGTAGTGGTCTGTTTTTTCAAGTTGGATACCCAGTGCACCTGCCATGGCAGATATGGTGTAGCCTGCATTTGGACTTGAGGTTTTGTGTTTGTCGCGTTGGAGAATACGCCAGGATTCTCGCCAGTTCGCACCTGAGAAAAATGCGGCAACAACCATCAAATAGGCAGTTATTCGTGCGGGTATGTAGTTGGTTAGTGTGTCGAGTTTTGCGCTAAACCAGCCGATGTTTTTGTATTCAGCGTTTTTGTAGCCCACCATTGAATCTAGGGTATTTATAACGCGGTATGCAAAGGCACCGGGAACCCCCAGTAGGGCGTAGAAGAAAAACGGTGCGGTGATGCCATCGGTTGTGCTCTCGGCGATGGATTCGACTGCGGCAGAGATTATTTGGCGTTCGTTGAGGCTGGTTGGGTCTCTGCGAACAATATAGGGTAGCCATTTGCGAGCGCCGTCTATATCACGTTTTTTTAGGGCGAGTGCGATGGGTTTTGTGTATTGTCCCATGCCGGATATGGCAAAGGTTGCTTTGAAGAGGATTGCTCCAACGATGATGTAGAGAATTTCGCCTATTGGATGGGGCAGACCTCTTAGCAGATAAAGCAGTACAAAAACTGGCAGGGCAAATGCAAGTATTGCCGCAAGAGCCATCAATACGCCGTTGGTTTTTTCGATTCGGGGATTTTTGTTTTTGGCTTTTGCTTTGAGGTAGGTGATGAGTTTGCCTATGCCAATAGTGGGGTGGATGCGATCGGGATACTCGCCCAAGACCAGATCGATAAGGAAAGCTAAAATAAAGATAAGGATGGAGTCGATGAACAGTGAAATATAAAAGCTAAACATGCCATCAAACCGTTAGTGCTTGTTTAAACGCTTCTATTAGGCGCATGTTTTGGTCGTGAGTTTTAACTGCTACTCGGATGTAGAACTCGTTTAAGCCAACAAAGTTGCTGCAGTCTCGGATTAGAATGCCTTGTTTTAGCATTAGGTGCTTGAGGGCATTGGCGGTTAAGCCTGTTTTTTCGATGTCTATGAAGAAAAAGTTTGCATCCGGAGGGCTGAACCTAAACGAGAAAATGTTGCCTAGTTGGGTTTGGAGCCAGGTTTTTTCTTGTTTGATAAGATCGAGGGTTATTTGTAGATGGGCCTCGTCTTTGAGGGCAACTGCTGCGGCTGTTTGGGCTAGGCAGTTAACGTTCCAGGGAATTTTGGCA
This sequence comes from Candidatus Bathycorpusculum hydrogenotrophicum, assembly GCA_009783705.1. Taxonomy (GTDB): domain Archaea; phylum Thermoproteota; class Bathyarchaeia; order Bathyarchaeales; family Bathycorpusculaceae; genus Bathycorpusculum; species Bathycorpusculum hydrogenotrophicum. The sequence continues at coordinate 68,694 of WRCX01000003.1, forward strand.
CAGTGTAACACTTCAGCGATTTCTTTGCTGGTGATACCATAGCCAACCCTTAATCCGGTTAATCCAAAAATTTTTGTGAATGAGCGCAACACAAATAGGTTGGGGTATTTGTTGATTTGGGGTATCAAAGAGACGTTTTTTTCGTCGTCGACGAATTCGAGAAAGTCTTCGTCGAGGAAAACCAAGATATCTTGGGAGAGAGCCGATTCGATGATGTTTGTTAGGTTGTTTTTTGGGATGAGTTTGCTTGTGGGGTTGTTGGGGTTACAGAGAAACACTAGTTTGCAACCTGTCATTTCGCGTTTGAATGCTTCAACATCCACTTGGAAATTTTTGTCCAGTTTTACGAATTTGACGGATTCGCCGGTTTTTCGCACGGCGCGTTCGTATTCGCCAAATGTGGGTGCGGTCATCAGTGCTTTTTCGCCCCGTTTGAGAAATGTCTCTGCAAAGAGATACATCAACTCGGTAGAACCGTTGCCTACAATGATGTTGTCTTTAGTTATAGCGTTAAAGTGTTTGGCTATTGTTTCTCGAAGGGTTGTAGAGTTTGAGTCAGGGTAAGCAACAATTTCATTAAAGGCTCCTTGGATGGCATCGAGGGCTTTTTTTGAGGGCCCTAAGGGGTTGACGCTTGAGCTGAAATCTAGAATTTCGTGTGGTGTATATCCACTTTCTTGAGCGGCACCATGAACCTCTGCGCCGTGTTGACAGGGTTTGAGGTTTTTTATGTTATCTTTGGTGAGGCTTTCGATTGGCTTCATGGCTGGTTTCTGTCCGCTGGATACTGAGGTTTTCTCTTTAGGTAAATCATATAAAGGTTTGGTTGGATGTTCCATCCAAACGGCTATCCAACTTGCTATACAGCTCAAAGAGCAGATAGGTGGAGGCAGAAAATTTAAAGAAAAAGCAACCGCTAAAACTGCCGTTTAAACGCCAAGATGCTTACTAAACAAACTGACAAATCCACTATAACGAGCTCTTTTTCTGTGGTGATAAGGTGTGTCTGTGGAGTCTGTCAAGCAAATGATGAGCTGATTAAGGGACAGATCAAAGAAAAATAACTTCTTATGTTAGAGTTTCCTCTACATGCTGGGATTGGATTTGAGTGAACTAGTATTTGTAGGGTTAGGGTTAAACGATGAAAAGGGCATCACGCTTAGGGGTTTAGAGGAAACCAAAAGTGCCGATGCAATATTTATGGAGACCTACACCAGTCGTATGCCTGATTTTAGCCTAGAGCGCTTAGTGAGGTTGTGTGGTAGAAAAATTCAGATGCTCACCAGAAGTGATCTTGAGGAGGAAAGCGGCAGATCTATTCTGCAAGCGGCCAAAGTTGGGAAAGCGGTTTTTTTGGTGCCTGGGGATCCCTTTATTGCTACAACCCATATCATCCTGCGTATCGATGCAGAAAAACAAGGCATCACCACACGTATTGTTCATGGCATATCGATCATGTCAGCGATTGTGAGTCTCTCGGGTTTGCATAATTACAAGTTTGGCAAAACCGTCACCGTGCCCTTTGCAGATAACTTTTCAGAGACACCCTACAATGTCATATCTCAAAATCAAAAACTGGGCCTACATACACTGTGTCTTTTGGATCTAAGACAAGCCGAGAACCGCTATCTCTCCATTAAAGACGCTCTAGAACAACTGCTAAATATGGAGGAGAAAAAGAAACAAAACACCATAACCCCTCGCACGCCAGCGGTGGGTATTGCAAGAGCAGGCAGTAACAGCCCGGTGGTTAAAGCGGGGTTTGTCAAAGATGTGGTTGGATTTGATTTTGGTGAACCACCGTTTAGTCTCATCATCCCGGGAGATTTGCACTTTATGGAAGTTGAGGCGCTTTGTGCTTTTGCTGGGGCACCGGTGGAGTTTAGGAGTCTTGTTAGATGAGCATAGAGTATCTTACCAACAAATACATTGTCTCAGCTGAGAAGGTGCTCTCTGAACTTAAACGCAATCCAACGCCCTTTAGTGTCGAGGAGCAAACTGTTGAAGAGGTTTTGCGCTGGGCTGTTGATTATTTGGAGGATGCAAAGTATTATAAAGCAGAAAATAAGCTTGGAACCAGTTTGACGTCGGTGGCTTACTGCGAGGGGCTACTTGACGCGCTTAGATTGATGGGTGCGGTGAATTTCCAATGGCCAACCAAACAAGAAAATCCAACCGAAAAATTGTGATTGCCTCAGGCGTCTTTGATTTGCTACATCTGGGGCATGTGCGGTTTCTTGAAGATGCAAAAAAAGCAGGCGGCATAAACGCAAAATTAGTCGTTATTGTTGCCCGTGACAGTACTGCTGAGAAGCTCAAAGGTATAAAGCCTATCATGAGTGAGACTCAGCGGTGTGCTCTTGTGGAATCGCTAAGGGTGGTTGATGAGGCCGTGTTGGGGTTTGAGGGTTTAGAAATTGGGGAAGTTATTGAACAAATCCAGCCTGACATTGTTGCTTTGGGCTATGATCAAATATCAATGGAGCAGGAAGTCAAAGAATACATAGCAACACATAATCAACCCATTTTGGTTGTTCGTATCAGTAAATTTGGGGAAAATACTTTAGACAGCTCCTCAAAGATTAAACAGCAAATACTTGACAAACTTGCCGGCAATGGTTCGTAGCTATGAATTGTGAGAAATATAGGCCCACTGTTATTCTCATCATGCTAAATGTGGCTATCTATATTGCAGGAGTCATAATCGGAGGAAACATCTTACAAACACCCAACAGTGTCATAGTTGTTTGGGGGCAGGTTAATTTTCTTGTGTTTCAAGGCGCCGTCTGGCAACTTTTTACATCGATGTTTATCCATGCCTCAATTTTTCATCTTGCGGGTAACATGATTTTTTTGTTTATCTTTGGACAAAAAGCAGAGAGCATGTTTTCGCTATCAGAATATTTAGGGATATATATGCTGGGTGGTTTAGCAGGTAATGTACTCTCGTTAGCAATGGGGGTGGCGCCCGGCGGGGTATATTTTGTGTCTGTTGGAGCCTCAGGTGCTATTTTTGCTTTGTTTGGGGCTTATCTAATCTATGATAGGCGGGCGGTTCGTCAATCCATCGTGGGCGCGCTAATGTTTGCATTTTTCTTGTTTATCATCAATACTGGTGAGAATGTAAATATTTTAGCGCATTTAGGGGGCTTAGTTTTGGGCCTTATTTTGGGTTATTGGATAGCATCTCGGCGTAAACCTGAACAGCAGATTTCATGGGAATTTAAGTACCGCAACACACCGTTTTAGCTTTTAGAGGATGGTGCAGATTTCTACTTTGAGTTTGTGGCCGTCTTTGAGGTCTAGTTGTTTGCGCAAACAGACGGGGGCTATGATTTCTAAAACTGAGGTGTCATAATGGCTACGAACTGCTACCACTAGGGCGCCTTTGACTTTGCCGCCGATTATGGCGGGGTAGCATTTGACAAGGCCAAAGCTACGGGACTCATTTTGGAATCCGGTGATTTCTACTGCGGGGTATGCTTCGAGGTCTAGGCGGGTTTTGAGGTCATAATCGCTTGATAGTTTAATGTTTAAGGTTCCGGGGTAGGGTTCGAAGTCTAATTTTTCGACAATCTGTTTTTTGTAGTCAGATTTGGATATGTAGTAGGCACCTTCGCCTAAACCGGTAAAGACGGTGCCTTCTAATGTGACTGAGGGGGGATAGGTTTTTTCCATCAACATTTTGAGGCTACTGTAGAGTTTTTGGAGTTCTCCAGCACCTAGGGGCTCGATTTTTATGAGACTACCATCAGGGGTTATGATGCGCCCTATCCAGGCTTTATGTTCCAAATCAATGAGGTAGCGTGAAACGGTCTGCTGGCTGATGCCTAGTTTTTTGGCCAAGTACTCCGTTGAGATTTTGGCGGTTCGGTTATAGGCGCCGGTTTCAGCGAGTTTGAGGAGCATATAGAGGTGTTGCCAATCTTGCTTTTCAGTCATACAGGGCGTCTCCGTGAGTTAGGAAGGGCAGATGAGATATTTAAGCGGTTATGACATGCAGTACTCCAAAAGGCACCTTTTAAGAGACCACAACGCTATGGGCCCAAAATAAATAGATTGACACGTAAACGTCGTTAGCAACAACAAAGTGTAGTTGTAACAAAAAATTTAGTCAGCTTTGCTTGGCGGGTAGGCTGGAGACAGTTCACTTGGAATACCAATCCCCGAGTAATTCGCTATGCTTGAAAATATACTCCAGTTTTTGAATAAAGGGCACTATCTCGCCAAAATTCAAAGCTCGGTGGTCAAATCCTAAACATAGAGGAAGCACTTTTCGCACCTCAATAGATGTTTGGTTAGTTTCATTTTTTATTACACAGGGCTTTTCTTGAATACAGCCTATGCCTATTGCGAAAACTTGGGGAGGGATAACCTCTAAAATGCCCATAAATCCATTTAACCCCTTACAAGCCGCACCTAAATTAGAGATTGTAATCGTTCCAGGTTGCAGATCAGAGGGGATTATTTTATCTTCTATGGGGATCTGGTCATATTCTTTCATTTCTTTTTTGTTAGGTTTTGATTTATCAAAAACGGCCCCTAAAAATGCATTCAGGGCTTTTAACAAATGTCCTTTTTTTATTTCGTCTATCATACTGCTGACAGAAACTCGGTACAGCGGAATATGAATGTTGCAATTACCTATTCTCTGTGCAATTTTGTTAATATATTCTTGCATTTCTACAAGCGTTTTATCTTCAAAATTTCTTAAATTTATAACAACAATTTCGTTATTTTCAAGTAACCATGGCATAGATATATCGATATTTTTTATGACTTCAATCTCGCCAGTAATACGTTTAGAGTGGTATTTTATATGAGCATTCGCCTGCGGCGCAGCTTTGACCGCTTCGGTAAATATTTTCAGTAATAAAGTGTTTAGAGTCAATTTGAACTTTTGATTTTTTTCAGTTAAGTTATCAAATGCATTCAGCATTTCGGTTGCATCAGCCTCATAAATAAAAGTTATATGTGGAATTGTGGTCCACGACTCCGTTGTTTTATAGCTGATTACCTTTCGCATAAAACTAAACTGTGTACCCATTAGATCACCCAGATTCTTTTACTGACCATATTGCTTTAAACCTACATTAGAGGAAAATCTCCAAATTCATCAACACAGAACGACCATCGAAACTTTTAGGAGACTTAAAAATACAGCGATGGGGTATGCGGTGAAGTGTTGCACCAGTTGTTATTGATGAAAAAGAGAACGGCCATTTTACCTATCGGCGGGCAAAAATGCAGTTGATAGATTTTTTCAAATAGCCCTGTTATAGTTAATGGATCAAACACATTTGAAACTACTGGTTATCGAGTAAACTATATGTTGCAGTTATTAGGCTATTTGGTGTGGTTATATGCATAGAAAAGGGGAAATTAATCAAGTTGGTTTGAGTTTAGTTGATTGTGAGTTTGAGGGGCTTTTGGCGCAAACAATGATTGTTAGTGGGATTTTTGCTAAAGCATACACACCTAAGCGCTATCTTGATCCAGAGCTCTATATCAGACTAACCAAAGATCACAAAATACATAAAGAATAATCACCGTGCAGGCTATTTTGCTGTAGCTTTTGTTGTGTGGTGTGTTTAAGGTTTAGGTTGGTGAATGTTGTGGATAGTTGTGAGGAGTATAATCTTAATTGTCGGATTTTATTGCATGATAGGTTTTCAACTAATGGTACTAATTGGTTTAATTGGATTTTTGATTTGATGGATGTTAGAGCGGGGCATAGGGTGCTTGAATTGGGTGCGGGTAATGGTGAGATGTGGGTTAAAAATGCTGAGCGTGTTCCGTTTGGGGTTTCTGTTTTGGTTTCGGATGTCTCTGAAGATTTTTTAAACCAAGCCAGAGAACGAATAAACAACCAGACCAGTCAGTATAGTTTTAAGGTTATAGATATTCAAAACATTACTTGTTCTGCAGGTTTTTTTGATAGAATCTTGGCTAACACTATGCTCTACCATAGTGATAATGTTGAAGCGGCTCTATCGGAGGTAGTGAGAGTTTTAAAACCGGAAGGTTACTTTTATGCAACAACTTCGGGTTTGGATCATCTCCAAGAGTTAAAAGAGTTGGTGTTAGAGTTTGATTCTGATGTGGTGTTTCCGCTAAATGGTGCAAATAAAAAGTTTTGTTTAGAAAACGGAGAAACTATTCTACAACCCTTTTTTAAAAACATAGAATGCGTCAAATACATCAATTCATTAAGAATAAATAACGCAGACTACCTATACGAATTCATAACATCATTTAAAAAAGACAAAAACTACAACATAAAACCCATAATCGAAAACCCAACAACCTTTCTAAACTACCTAAAATCAAAAATCAAAAACACCTACATCGAAGTAACCAAATCAAGCTGCCTATTCATCAACTCAAACACCTAACTTTTTGCATCAGCCGGTTTGATTCACCGGCAGGTTTAGCGCAGAAACAGGCTTAGCTATAACCGAGGAGAGAATTTTCTCCTCAACCATAGTTACTAGGGGTTGTGTTTCTGCAGTGACATTTAGAGCTTGGAAACTCGTTCGGTTAGGCAGGGGATGGGCAGGATTACCAACATACACTAATCCCTCAAAGGTGTCATTTAAAACAACTGAACCGGCCCCAATTATACAGTCCTTGGCGATTTTGATGTTGTTCACCAAAGAAGCATTAACGCCAATAAAGCAACTCTCACCGACCTGACAAAACCCCGAGATAGTAACCTGTGAGGCGATAAAACAGTTATCACCAATGACACTGCGGTGACCAATGTGGTTGCCTGACCACAGGGTTACGTTGTTACCTATCTTTGTGCGATACTGTAGGGTATTGTTTTCAAATATGAAACAGTTCTCACCGATTTCCACATCCCGCCACACAAAGGCTCTTGAGCTAACATAGGAAGCCAGTTTGTAGCCTTTACTTTTTGCCTGCAAATAGAGCCGAGTCCTTATCCGATTAAGCTCAGTAAAGGATATGGCTATAAACAGTGCATACTTTGAGGGCTCATAGAGGTTCTCAATGTCTTCAAAGGGAATCACCGGCAACCCAAAAAGCGTTTTATTACCAAGATAGGCACGCTCAACAGAAAAAGCGACAACCTCATAGTTGGAATCCTGAGTAAAATATTCGTACGCTAACTCGGCTGTTTCACCGCCACCTACAATTACAAGTTTATCTTTCATCAAAACACAACCAAGCAATAAACCAAAAAAGCATCTTGATTAACTCAAGTCATGCATCTACTACTATATTGCTAGACTTTTGTCAAATATAAAGCATTGTGAACAAAACCTATAACAACGCAAAATCTCAATGCTGATTAGCAAGCTACAACAATTTTTGGGTCCACACATTTGCAGAATCAATTGAGTTAAGGCTTTATTATAACAGGTTTTACTCTACGGATGGGGTTGAGTAAAACAAGTAAACTGCAAATGTAACAGTGGGTTCGCATAAAAGTTATATGAATCCAAAGGTTCAATTAGAGTGAGTTTAGATGAGTGCTTGGAAGCTTCATTTTTCTATGGTTGCTACATTAGCCGCCATCTTTGGGTTAACAACCCTAGTTTTTTCAGCGGTTATGCTCTATGTGGGTTACTTTAGCATAATAACTGTGGGCATACTAGTTGTGATCGTAAATGTTGCCCAGTGGCTTCTCTCACCCTACTTGGTAGGTGCCATATACAAAGTTAGAGAACTAAAAGAAGGCGACAACCCCAAACTACATCAAATGGTTACAGAGCTAAGCATTAAAAGCAAAATCAAAAAGCCTCAGCTTATGCTTGCTCAAATTCCATTGCCCAATGCATTTGCGTATGGTTCGCCTCTAACCGGTAATCGGGTCGCCATAACCCAGGGACTGCTAAGTAACCTCGAGGAAGGTGAGGTTGAAGCCGTTTTAGGTCATGAATTGGGGCACCTAAAACATCGCGATGTTCAAGTCATGATGGCGGTCTCGTTTTTGCCGTCTCTTTTCTACTATATCGGCTACACTATGATGCTCTCAGGTATCTTTGGTGGGAACCGCAAAAACCAAGGCGGCGGCAACAACGCGCTAATTGGAATTGGATTTATGGTCTTCTCATGGGTGTTAACGCTATTTACGCTCTATCTTAGCCGGCTACGAGAGTATTATGCGGATCGTCATAGTGCCTCAATTGTTGAGAACGGTGCTGAAAAGCTCTCCATGGGCTTAGTCACCATCACTGAGACAAGCAGACGTAACACCAGCAGATCCAACAAAGAACAAACTAAAAACAACTCAGCCTACAAGGCACTCTTTATTGCCGATCCTGATCAAAACAATGCCGATGCCGAAAAATTCCACACCTCCAAAGCCACAAATAAAAAAGACCGGCTCAGAGAAACTCTTGCAAGGCAACCTACGTCGGGTGACCGGTTCTTGGAGGTCTTTTCTACCCATCCAAACATCATTAAACGCCTACGGGCATTGCAAGAACTCAGCCAAACGCCCAGCGCCTAAAGAACCAGTTAGTGGTTTAGGAAGGGGTTTACTCTTTTTTCGTTTCCAATTTTTGAGGTTTCGCCGTGTCCGGGGTAGACTTGCAAAGAATCGGGTAAGGCGTCAATTTTATGCAAGGAGCGCATCATGTCACTGTGGGAACCTTCGGGGAAATCTGTTCGGCCAATGGTGCCCGCAAATAGGGTATCGCCTGTGAATGCCACCTGCTCGTTTAGGAGACATATGCTACCAGGGGTGTGGCCGGGGGTATGGAGAACTTTTAGGGTTTCATCGCCGAATTTGATTAAACTGTTCTCTTCAAGCAGGATATGAGCCGGCTGGCCTTGGGTGTCTATGTCTGCTAAAAAGTAGGCATCTTGGGGGTGGATGCAGATTGGAACATTGTACTTTTTTTGCAGGATGCTATCGCCTCTAATGTGGTCGGAGTGGCCATGGGTGTTTAGGATGTATTTGATCTTTAAGCCGGCTTGGTCTATGTAATCTGTGATTAGTTTTGTTTCAAAGAGGGAATCTAACCCGGGATCAATGATGACTGCTTCTTTTGTTTGAGAGCAACTGACGAGATAGCAGTTGGTGGATAACATGCCAACACTAAAGGTTTCGATCAACATAGCAATCACAGGGGTAAAATGTGAAACCAAGATAAAGCATTTGCTTAACGGGCAATTATGACTTTTAGCGGTTTCTCAGAGGGGGTATTGGCTGTTTGGAGTGCTTGCTCGAATTCGTCGAGGTTAAAGCGATGGGTAATCAAGCCCTTCACATCTACCAAGCCGCGTGCAATCATCTCTACTGCGGCGGGATATTCTATTGGTGAAATATACATAGTGAAAAATGATGCTTCATCAGCATCCGCCAAGTTTAATCGGCCTCTCGATTCACCTATAAGCGCTACTTTGCCGGCTTTACGTACCAAAAACGGTGTCTGCTCCACCGCCGCTATGTTTCCAGTGGCTTCAATCACAAAATCAGAGCCATGTTTAGTTAGTTTACGTACTGATTGGATAACATTTTCTTTTTGGGCGTTTATAGTGATGTCTGCACCGTATTTCTGTGCAAACTCTAAGCGGTAATTTTCCAAATCCACGGCTATAACTCGGCACCCCTTTAACAATGCAATCTGGGTCATCAGCAAACCTATGGCGCCCTGCCCCACCACAGTTACCCAGTCACCCAAGTTTGGCTGTAGATAATTAAGTACCCGTAGCGCCAATGCAACGGGCTCCACTATGGCACCTTCTTCATCGCTAATATTTGAGGGCATAGTTATGAGACTTCGGGGTAGCATTGCTTTGGATTCTGCAAAGAATCCATCTCGGGTTAAGCCATAGAATTTGCCTCGGGTACAGTAGGAGGGCAGGCCGTGAAGGCAAAAGTAGCAGTGGCCGCAGTTAACCATGGGAACCATAACTACCCGCTCGCCGGTATCGGTTCGTATACCGCAGGCATCATGTCCAAGTATGCGGCCCTTTTTCATCCATCGCCAATCGCCACGATAGAAGTGCATATCAGTGCCACAAATACTGCCTGCCACAAAATTAACAAGTACCCGTCCAGCTTTGATTGGGGGCAGGGGAACGTTTTCGATTTGAACTTGATTTACACCACGGTATATAGCTACTTTCAAAAATATTCCTCACAGTGTTAGAGGGTATAAGACAGATTTATCTTTCTGTTTCATCAAGTAGGTAAATTAGTCTGGTATCGATATGGATTTGGAAGAGTACTCAAAAGATCGCCTCTGGCAACTGCTTGTGGAAACCGTCCACGTCGCCGCTATGTATCCTAGCCATAAAGCATATGTCCGTGACACAATTCTACCTGCTCAAAAAGACATCACCGCCACTGAGCTCTCTGAGCGACTAGGTATGCCGTTTGGCGAAGCACTGGTTATACTTGATGAATTAGCCACCGACAAACCGACTTTAGCTAAACAAAGATAGATGAATAGATAGAGCGGTATGTTTAGGGTTATTATCCATTTTTTAGAGTATAATCAAGTTTTTATTGGTACAAATAGATGAACTATAGGAGGAGAGTACGATGAGTTATCGCTTAACTAAAGCGGTTCCTGTTCATGGTTGCAGCTGTAAACTGCCCCAGTATCAACTGGGTGAACTTATCAATCAAGCGGGTTTAAACGTTGATTTGGGTGAAGAGGTGTTGGCGGGGCCTGGGGAGAACAGCAGTGTTATTCAAATTACGTCAAACACAGCAATTCTTAACACCTTGGACTTTTTTACACCAATGGTGGATGAACCCGAGATTCAGGGCAGGATCGCAGGTAGCAACGTTACAAGCGATATCTATACCATGGCAGTAACTAAAATTGCCAGTATCCTGACGATTATGGCTTATCCGGAGAATATGCCAAGCGAACTCGCCGTTGGTATGCTCAAGGGGTTTGGAGATTTTTGCCGTGAGACAGATACCCCAATTGTTGGGGGACATACTATCCGCAATCCCTGGCCGATCATCGGCGGCGCCGCAACAGGGATCGGGGATCCTAAAAAAATAGTCTACACCAAAGGGGCTAAACCGGGCGATCGATTATTCCTCACTAAACCCATAGGAATTGCTCCAGCTATGGCCGCTTATCGTCTGCGTAAAGAAGCGCAAGATCGTGAACTTTTAAAAGACATACCAGACGACCTTTTGGAGAGAACAATTAACCAAGCCATCACAGGTATGATTACCTCAAATAAATCCGTCGCAGAAGCTATGCAACAGGTCCCGGTCCATGCCGCCACCGATGTCACAGGCTTTGGGCTCAAAGGACATGCAACAAGTATGGCCGAGTTGAGTAGAGTAAACATCATTATCGATAAGCTTTGGGTTATCGGCGGCACACCCGTATTATCAGAGATTTTTGGATATCCACTTCTAAGCGGTGAATCAAAGGAAACCGCAGGCGGCATACTAATCGCTATTGCCAAAAAAGACACCGATGATTTACAAAGCGAATTAGATAAGCGCAAAATCCGACATGTTGAAGTCGGCTATGTTACGGATGGCAACGGAGAGGTAAACATACATAAAAACGCCGAAGTAGTTGAAGCATAACCATTTTCAGACGCTATTAGGCAACAACCCCTTTTTAGTTATTGAGGGTCAAATGCGTTTTAGCTATCTCGGGATTACGCTTGTCTTGGGTGTCAGAAACAACTGTTTCGCTTCAAGGACCGTTTCTACCTAAGACGATGGCAACGTCGAGTTTTTGGTCACTCAATAGAGATCAACAATAGATATTTTGTAGTTGAGCCTAAAAGTCTGCAAACACGTATAACACATAGCACTTGGTTGCTAACATAAAAGTCAGATTTTAGCCATGGTTTCTTCATAAAATGGGTATATCTTAGTTATGTTAGAAGTCGATCAAAGGAAATCTTTTAAAGATATACACACATTACAGATAATAGGAGAACAGTCATGGCAAAATGTCCCGCTTGTGGAAAAGAAGTAAAGACCGCAAAGAAAACCTGGAAAATGGCCGGCAAACCCGACAAGAACGGTAAACGAACCCAACTAACCATCGCACTCTATGACTGCTGCGGCAATACCATCAGACAAGTCATAGACAAACAAAAAATCTAGTGCAACTACTCCATTTCTTTTTTCTATCTTGCCATTTACAGCTTCTGTGACTACTCAAGGGTTACAACAAACGTTTAATTGTTTAGCGGTTCGCCAACTAGTAGGCGATAGGCGTGGCTTTTAACCATAAACGAGACCGTATACAAATTATCGCAGATATACTTGTTATCTGCAAAACCCCCCAGACTCAAACCTTCATTCGGCACCAAACTCACTTATCCTACTCGATGCTTCAGAATTATCTCATACAACTACTTGGGCGGCAGTGGCTACTACAGGTTCAAAGAGACAATAGACAAAAATTCTTCATAACCAGCAAGGGACAGGCGTTTTTGGATAAATGGATAGAGCTACAGAAACTTACCGGATTAAAAGAGAAACCGAAACTGGCAACTGTTATGTCACCAGCAAATATTCAGGCAACCTCAAAGCGACGTACTGATTAAGGTATAAACTGCGGGTTGCCCAGCTAGAACGTCTATGGTGCGTTGAGGAAACAATCCATTTATTACAAAACAATCCATCGGCTGCTTTAAGAGTAGTTTGGGCAACATCTGATCCACACTTGTGCGCATAGACAGCTCTACAAGATTATGTGGAGTTAGTTTTTTAATTAACTCAGCATCGGGGTATCTTTTGGGGTCTTGGGTGTAGATACCATCCACATCAGTAACTAAGAGTAGTCTTTGTGCTTCAAGTTTGGTGGCGAGATAGAGAGCTATAGAATCAGAGGTAATCTCCCAAGAGTTTTCCAAGGGATCTTCAGCGAACAAGAGTTGGGAGGGTAGAAAAATCGGCAACTTTCCCTGAGCCAGTGCAGTTTGGGTTTCCCTTAGCCCTTGTACAACAACTGAGTTAGCGGTTAAATCATTTAGTAACAAGCCGTACTGGTCCATGGCTAAAACAGCCATACAATGTGATGCTCTACCAGATAGCAAAAAGCGATCATCGAGTTGACGCACAGTATCTGCAAATTCACCACCACCAGGCACCACAACTAGTCGATGACTCATAGATAATGCACCTATTTTTTCGCATAAAGTTCGGAGTTTTTCGGGGTTTTGGGCTAAGCTTCCTCCAACTTTAATTACGGCGAGATCGAACACTGAAGGATAATGCATATACATAGGTGGATAGGAGGAGTTGTGTAAAACAGACGTAGCGTTTGGGGGAACCTGCTCTGAAGATTTAGCTTCAGGAAATAGTTTGTCACCCATGTTGTATATCAGCCCACATAGCTCAAAGTGCTGATAAGCAAATAATAACCCTATGCATTTAGCAGATAAATATCTGATCATTCCGTTGAGATAGCAAATAACAGGCAACAACTCGATTAGGGTTTACATAGCCAAATGCTCCGTACTTAAAAAGAGTCTTACTTATATCGCCCAAAGGATGTTAATTCCCTTAAAAACAGACACATTTGAAGGGCTCAAAATGATCACTGATGAACGAATAACTTCAAAAGTCACAGAATTAATGGAAACACTTGATCATATCAAAAAATACAACGCCATAGCACGTTCACTAAAACCCTTTATGCTTATCATCGGAGGTTCAATAGCAACATTCTTAGCGCTACTTACGGTATTTGACATCTACGGATTAGAACCCGGCCCCAATAACCCTATGTTTGTAGCGGGATTTTTGGCATCCCTGATTCCACTGGTGGGTCTTGCCTGTGGGATATTATATATGCGAAAACAAATCAACGCCGTTAAAGTAGGTGAATGGCGTCCTGAAATTTCTAAAGGCTTCGCCTCTACTCTAAAACTATTGGGGGAACTGAATTGGGAAAAGACCTTGGAAGATATCTCTATGGCACGGTTTGGCTACGCAATATATAGTCTTCTTAAGGCTGGGGCATGTTTGGTTATTTCAGTGGCTACTTTTGAGCTTGCATGGAATAGCTTAACGCTGATAGTTTTGCATAAATCAGTACTGTCTGGAGCTTTCTTTTGGGGGTTTATTGCTGTTTTAGTTGTAGTCTTTGTGCTTGGCAAAGATTTTCTGAGACGCTATCGAGAGTTGCGTGCGTTAGATATGTTGGTTTGGGAGTTGCGGTGGTTTAGTGTCGAGTTCGAAAAAGTCGAGTTCCAAGCTTGATCTCTATGTTATCGCCCGGATAATTGAGGCGCTAAAAGAGAAAAAAAATCTCAACCGAACCGCCCTAGCTACAGTCACAGG